>NZ_JBBOUK010000001.1:40000-152500 GCF_038006045.1 Exiguobacterium sp. FSL W8-0210 | reverse complement strand
CCACGTACTACTGTAGGAGAGAGCCGTCACATATCCGCTAATCGATTGATTTCGGATATATCCAGGTTCCGCTACCAAGTTAAACGCGAAGCCGGCGAGCGTTCCGATTAGGAGCGTCATCCAAAACAGCTTCAAAAATCCTTTAATCTTCATTCTTATCCCTCTACTTTTTCGATGACACGCGTGGCGAGTTCATTATAGTATGTCTCAAATGGATGATCATCGCGATAAATGGATGGAGCGAAGTCCGCATCATTCGCATATGGTTGTCCAAGTGGAATCTTAGCTAGAATATCGGTTTTTAATGCTTCTGACAACCTCTCTCCGCCACCACTACCGAAGACATATTCTTTTTCGCCTGTCACTTTGCTTTCAAAGTACGCCATGTTCTCAACGATTCCGAGGAGACGATGGTTTGTTTTGATCGCCATCGCCCCTGCACGTGCTGCAACAAAAGCGGCTGTTGCGTGAGGTGTCGTGACGATGACTTCCTGACAGCTTGGGAGCATCGAATGGATATCGAGCGCGACATCTCCTGTCCCCGGTGGAAGATCAAGCAACAAGTAATCAAGGTCGCCCCACTCGACGTCCGCGAAGAAGTTGTTGAGCATCTTCCCGAGCATTGGTCCCCGCCAGATGACTGGTGCATTATCTTCGACGAAGAAGCCCATTGAGATGACCTTAACGCCAAAGCGTTCTGGTGGAACGATTCGGTCGTTCACGACAGTCGGACGTGTTTCGATTCCCATCATGTCCGGGACACTAAAGCCGTAGATATCGGCATCAATCAAGCCAACCTTCTTCCCTGCTCGTGCGAGGGCGACTGCTAAGTTGACGGAAACCGTTGATTTCCCGACGCCGCCTTTACCGGAAGCGATCGCGATGAACGTCGTACCGGATTCCGGTTTGAGAATTGACGGTGTCGTCGCTGCTTGGATCCCGTGATCACCGAGTGCCTCAAAACGGAGTCCCACCGTCTTGAATCCTTTTTCTTTCAGTTCCTTGACGATTTGCTGTTGGAGCACGAGTTGCTCTCCAGAACCGGATTGTGCTAAAGCGATTTTCAGACTGACATAATCACCTTTAATCCGGACGTCACGAATGCCGTTCGTATCTGCAAGCGGGCGGTCAATCGTCGGATCGACGAGCGTTCCGACTACCTCGCGAATTTCTTGTTCATTCAACATAGTGCCTTCCCCCTGAAAACGTTCGATTTAATCCTTATTAGTATAACAAAAATAAGAGAGCGCTTGCACATTTCGACACCGGAAAGGATGACTTTTCCATGTCCAGTATCGGTTTTCATCATTTTACTCGATCATTCGCTCGTTTTAGAACATTCGGTTCCATGTACCAGGACCCACGACACCATCGACATCAAGTCCTTGACGTGTTTGATAGGCACGCACCTTCTGAGCCGTCTCTGCATCAAAGCGCCGGGTCACCGCCGCTTTGACTGCACGTTGGATCCGCTCAATATCCCGTGGATTCATATTAGCTGCCCCTTGATACAACGGACGACCTGGATACGGAACGATTGTACTCTCTTTCGGCGTTTCTTCAGACACTCCTAGTAATTCAAAATGTGGATAATCCTTAAAGCTCGTCCAGTCCCCACCCCAAGAAAAGCCACGTCGTTTCATCGCAGTAACAATCTTTTGAAAGCTTTGGTCGTTTCGAAACAGCGCTTGTGTACCGTCTTGGGAATATTGAAAGAGGTCGACGGCAATGCCGCGGTTATGACTCGATTGTCCCCCACGTGCATTCGTTACGATTGGTCCCGGTAGTGTCCGTCCCTGTGCGTACAACCGATTCTGTTCCGCGATGGATCGGTACCCTTGTGCGACGCCTACATAAATCCCTTGCGCATGCATCTCCCGAATGACCTCTTGCGTCCGTTTGGCGACTTCTCGTGACAGTCCCGCAGCATTCAACTTCCGATTCGCTCGCTCGAGTAACCAACTGATTGATAATGCCATCTATGCTCACTCCCTTTGTCTCCTGTTCCCGAAAACAAAATCCGCTATACTTATGGAATGCAGAATGATTTTAACTCATATCAAAAGGAGCATCCTATGAAAAAACGTATCATGTGGACACTTAGCGTCACCTGTCTCTTACACCTTAGCTTCGTCCTTTACTTGACGCTGAAACCGACTGTAGCTACCGAGACGAAGTTACTGAACAATGCGACCGTCTTGAGTGAAGAAATCTCTTTTACGGGACATGTCGGTCAAACGACGGCACATACACCTATCGCATTCATACAATCTCTCTTTCTTTGGAGCATTGTCGACGTCAAGTAGAAATTGACGTTTTCTGCTCGATTGATATTTACACTTCTGTTGAAAATAAATTCTTACGATTTCTCATGCGATGACTGTCGTCATCGCTATGAATCACTTCGACACGATGTAAGAGACGGTCTAATATTGCAGTTGTGATTCCTTGATCACCAATTAGTTCGCCCCATTGATCCGGACTTTTATTCGAGGTTAGAATAATTGAGCTTCGTTCATACAGATGATTGATAAGATGGAAGAATAGATTAGCTTCTCTCTGATCCATCGCCATATACATCAAATCGTCAACGATGACGAGATCGGATTCTCTCAAACGCTTTAGTTGAACTTTAGACTTATTAGAAAACTCCTCCGATTTCAATAAGTGAATCAACTCACCCATCGTAACGAAAAATACTCTGTATCCACGTTGGACAGCTTCTAATCCCAAGCCGACTGCTAAAAACGTTTTGCCGACGCCAGGCGGACCGAGTAGGATTAAGTTATAATGCTGCTCGAGCCAACTCAATTCGATCAACTGCTTCAATTGTCGGCCCGTCAGGGCCGTTTGTTCATCAATTTTAAATTCTGATAATGGCTTCAAAAAAGGGAAGCGAGCCCATTTCATACGTCTTTCTAAGCTCTTCGCTTCTCGTTTCTCCCGTTCATGACGTGTGATGGCTTCGAGAAACTCTAGATACGTCCAAGATGATTTCTCAGCTTCTCGTAAAATCTGTGGAAGCGCATCGGCGGTCTCCGCCAATCTCAACTGTCTGAACTGCTGTTGTAAGTCTGTCACGGTCTGATTCATCACACGTCTCCTCTCAAGATACTGACATACGTACTTAACGGACGTGTGTTCACTTGGATATCAGAAACATGTTTTCCGATGGAATGGACACGTGATTCCGCGATCGGACTCGTATTCGAACTCAGGTAACGTGCGACGTCTCGAAAGTCATTCGCGCTGTATAGCTTCTCCTGTGTACATTTCTCGAGTGACTGGTCCAATTGCGGACCATAGTCATGGATGACATTTTCGATGATCGCTAACTGCTCACGCTTGTAGCGCGGAAATTTTTTGCAGAGTTCTTCCAAGTAATGCGTGGCTTTTTCCTCATCCGTAAAGTGGCCGGTCAGATGTTGTTTAAGCTCGTCGATGCCATGTGAACGATCCCTTAGATGATGACGGCTCTGAATCAATTTCCCTCTTTCTGAACTGACGGGATGATCCGCAATCACTTTCCCTTCCGGCTGTGTCCGGATGAGCAGTCGGTTAGCGTCAGTCAACTCGATAAAGACGGTGTTGGCCGCATAGGAAGAATAGGTCCCGAGAGGGACTGAATAACGGTTGGAACGGTATCGAATCGTATTGTCCTTGCTAACGTTCCTTGCTATACTCGACACATGGGTACTTTCATATGAGAGTAACGAACGGACCGGTTGTAAGTGTTGTTTTTCGAAGGAGAACACTTCAGCTGGTCTTTTTTTCGTTGTCTGATGGACATTATGATTTCCTGTCCGTGCTAGCCACTGCGACGCCCGTCGATTCCAATCTTCGATGTTCGAATACACACGGCTATCCGCAAAGTTTCCTTTGATATACTTGACGACGTTCTCGATCATTCCTTTAGATTCTGGGTCCGCACGCCTGCACAAATGGACGTTGAATTTTCTTTGCTGCACATATTGTTGGAATTCAGAGGTCAATAGGAGTTCACCTGCATTTTCACTGACCGCAATCAGATGATCTTGATCGTAGACAATTTCGGTTGTCCGTCCGCCGTAAAACTGGAAGGCATTCTCATGACAACGTATAGCGTCTCGTGTCGTGAATGGTCTGTTCTGCCACTCCATATACTTCATGCGAGAGTGAGCGAGCACGAAAGCGATGAAGTATAACTTGATTTCTTTGTTACTCTTCGTTCTTTGCTTCGTTTCTCCCCAGTCAACTTGGAGTTGTTTTCCCATCGGTTGTTCAGGAATCGCCTCGTATTGGCGTACCTTCCGTTTTTTATCGATTTGATTTACTTCGCGTATTTCTCTGACATACGTCCTGACGGTGCTTCCACCGACTAGAAGTTCCGGATATCTTTCCAGTAACCAATCATGGATTTGAGCGCTGCTGAGGTGTGGGAACTCCTCTAACCAGGCTACTATCCAGTCTTTGTACGGATCCAACTTTTTGACCCTCGATTGCGATAACTCTTCTGAATGACTTTTCACTTCTTCGAAAGTCATGTTCAAATACTTATAGACCGTAGGTCTTGAGATTTTAAGTTCTTTTGCAATTTGAGCAATCTTAAATTTTTTTTGATATAACTGATGGATTTTGATATGTAGCATTAACTTTTCCTCCAACGTTTTTCCCTCCAGATCAAATAATGACAATCACTATTTTACTAGAGTTCTAAATAAATTGAGCAAAAGTGTAAAGCGTCATCGAGCAAAAACCGTCAACTAAATTCTAGCGGTTACAAGCATCCCGCTGACGATCGTCATCCTCTATATTCTTCTGACGATATTGCACCGATTACGCTCTACTACGTCGACTTGACTTGAATCGCTGTTCTGACACTTCGTCAGGAGAGCGGTTTTTTAGTGCACAAAAAAACCTCCCACCACAAGGGTGAGAGGGATTCGAAAAGAATTAACTTTTTATCTCTCTTTATGCTAATTTAATTGAGCGACATAGTCTTCGTAATATTAGCCAAGCTCACTAACACTGATGTTATTTTTAGCCATAATAGTTTTTATGACTTCTATCCCAATTTCTTTAGAAAAATCTGTTTTAACAGTCGAGAGAAATTCTCTTTCGTCAGCTTTGTATAAACTTAGAACAGTAGGGATTAAATAAAAGAATATGTACATAGGAACAACATACTCTATTTCTTCATTGTTCATAATACTAGTTATGCTTGATCTTTTCTCTACAACTATTCCTAACTCTTTACCTTCAGAGATTTCACTTAAATAAAAATTGATAGAAGCATCAGAAATCTGTAAATCTACTTTTATAGACGTGATAGGATGACCATTCGTTATAAATGCCTTAGTGATGATCAATTCTGCAGTTTGAGAGCTGTTTCCTTCAAACATATGATCTTGATTTATTACCATTCCAGTAAATCCGTTTATGTTATCTATCGATATGTTTCCATCTAACTCATAGTCTTCTTTTATATATTTGAAGAAAAGCCAATGAAATAGATCTGAGTGAATGTTATGAGTTGCAGTCAAAGGTTCTATTGAATTTTCTCCGATTAATATTTTCACCCTTCTTAAACCATAAAATTCATTTGAAAAAATTACAACATGTATTTCGTTCGAAATCTCTACAAAAAGGACTTCAATTAATGCGATATTTAATCTTTCACTTTTCGGTAATAAATTTTTACCATCAGTAGGGTCAAAGACTCTCCTTGTACTAAATTCACATGACGCGGTTACTTTGAGGTATTTAAACTCTTGGTTAGCGTTTTCAAATTTAATTTGACTTGGATCAGATGCATTATTCCATTCGTACTTAAATGTTAACTCATCTTGATTTGCATCTGACGGTATATTTTTTACAGTCAATGGTTCATCGTGATCCCTTGTTAAAATTCTTTGCTGAACATCTTCAATGCTAGTAAAGCTTGTTTTCAGCTTTAATAAAGTATATCTTTGGCTCTTACTCAAATAGCTCATTTAATTCATCTACCCCTCTAAATTAATAGTGGAAACTTTGAATTTGCAGTATCTCTTCAGTAGTAAATTTGAAAAAGAATTAGAAAAGCTCAAATTAGCCTTAACCTCTCCTTGAGCAGAATTCATTAAGAGTAAAGAGAGATCTATGTCAAGTCGTTGTTCTTCATCAGAAGCTTGAAACAAAGAAAAGATGTCGCATTCTAGAGCTCCGTCTACAACCTTGTAATATTTACTATTACCGATAAATCCATTGTGAAGTTCTATAGCACACATATTAGGATTCAAGCTTATCAACATCTTAGCTTGAAGCAAATTTTTTAATGCGTACAGCTGAAAAGATGAAAATTTTGTAGTCAAAGCTACTTTAAGGTACTTTGGTTGTCCTGGAGATTCTTTGAAATCAATTTCGTGTGCAATTTTACCTTTCTTGTCGTAAAAGGTAATGACCACTTTGGGTCGCGAGAAAAACATAAGCAACTTTTCAATTATTGTTAATATCGATAAAATTATTATGAAGATTAACGTGACCATAAGAGAAAAATACGTTCCAATCACGAGCGCAATTCTATCTTTGGGTACTTCTAAAGTTTCTAAGAGATAACTCTCGACAGTTGCATTGCTTTTTACTAATAAAAAAAGAGCTATTAAACTACTTAAAAGAGTCAGTAAAAAATCTGGAAGTTTAGTTTTTAATTTTTCTTTCATAATTTGTTAATATGTCCTGTAAATAAATATTCGATGAGATTAATAATATATGGGGAGTATTTCTCTGAAAAATTGTTCGGTACTGAAATATTTCCACTAGAATCAATTCTAATAGGATGCTTAGAGTCACATACAATTAAATCTATATATTTTATGGTTTGATCTTTACTTTCTAAGAAATCAAATGATGCTTGAACATTTCTTTCTCTAGAAATTATTTCTTCTACAAATTCTTTTTCCTGATCTCCTTCATCTCCATCTTGTCTAAAAGAAAAATCTATAAATTTGTAGTTTGGATCCTCAGAAATTTCAAGTAATAAAGATAAAAACTTGTAATTAGTCATAATAAGAGGCTTAAAATAATTACTTATAAAATAGCTATTATTTTCGTGTATGTTTTTAAAGTAAACATCCGGAGTGAACGAGACACAAACATAAGGCTTACTTTCAACGAAGATAAGCCTTTCTTTTTCAGAGAATAGAGAAGAAATATTTTTTAATTCATTCACTGCCTTTTCATTTAATAAATGAATTGCCTTATAAGTTTTCATACTCTATTCTCCTTTCAAATTTTTATATTATGTAAATTATACCTTACCGTAGTTAATAGTTCTATTTTTTTTATGTGTTAGTACGCTAAGACTTTTCTAATATATTTGTCAAAAAAAAGCACCAGCAAGATGCTGATGCTTTAAATCTCTTAAATACGTTGTGATTAAATTAGCTGATTGAACCAACTTGAACCAAGAAAACTTAATTTTCGTTGGTATATCAGTAACTCGATTAACGTTTCGAGAATTGTGGTGCACGACGAGCTGCTTTAAGACCGTATTTTTTACGCTCTTTCATACGAGCATCACGAGTCAAGAAGCCTTTCGCTTTGAGTGCGCCGCGGAATTCTGGATCCGCTTGAAGAAGAGCACGTGAGATACCGTGACGGATAGCGCCTGCTTGACCAGTGAAGCCGCCGCCTTTGACCGTTACGATTACATCGTACTTGCCTTCTGTTTCTGTGATTACGAGTGGTTCTTTTGCAGTCATGATCAATGTCTCATAACCGAAGTATTCGCTGATATCGCGACCGTTAACTGTGACTTTACCGTCTCCAGCAACGAGGAAAACGCGCGCTGCCGCGTGTTTCCGGCGACCAGTGCCGTAGTAACGTACATCTGCCATCGTGTAGTTCCTCCTAAATTCGTATTAACCGCGAAGTTCGTAAACTTCTGGTTGTTGTGCTTCGTGCTTGTGTGCAGCTCCAGCGTAGACGTGGAGTTTGTTGAACATTTGACGACCGAGGCTACCTTTTGGAAGCATCCCTTTGATCGCGAGTTCAAGCATGCGCTCAGGTTTGTTAGCAAGCATATCGCGTGCAACAGTCTGCTTCAAGCCGCCTGGATGACCAGAGTGACGGTAGTAGACTTTTTTGTCGAGTTTGTTACCAGTTAAAACGATTTTCTCAACGTTGATGAGGATAACGTTATCCCCACAGTCAACGTGTGGTGTGAACGTAGGCTTGTGCTTACCACGGAGAAGTGATGAAACTTCGCTCGCAAGGCGACCGAGTGTTTTACCTTCAGCGTCGATAAGGAGCCATTTGCGTTCTACATCAGTAGCTTTCGCCATGAAAGTTGTGCGCATGTAAAATACCTCCTAAGGAATTAAAAGTTCTGTTTTTGATTTTTCATTTATTCACTAGGTGAATCTATCATAATCTTAGGTGTACGGGGCTAAGATTGTGGTTTCATAATAAATGAAATGCCAATAAACATTGTATGTTTTTTAATAGCTAATGTCAATTGCCTTTTTTCACTCCGGATAGAAAACTTCCCATAGATAGAGTCCATGGGGAGGCGCCGTCACGCCTGCAACGTTCCGGTCCTTTGCCAGCAACATTTTTTTGATGTCCTCTGGTGCAAAACGACCGCGTCCGACGTCAAGTAACGTCCCGACCATGATCCGAATTTGATTATAGAGAAACCCACTGCCCTGGAACCGAAAGACGAGTTCGTCACCGACTGTCATCAACTCTGCCTCGTAAATCGTCCGGATTCGGTTATCCGTTTCCGTCTTTGCGACACAGAACGAACTGAAATCGTGCGTACCGACGAGATGTGCCATCCCTTGACGGATGCGCTCGAGATCGAGCGGATACGGAATATGAACCGATAGATTCCGACGAAACGCATTTTCTTCACGGCGGACGAAATAGCGGTATTCCTTCCCTACGACATCGTAACGCGCTTCAAAGGTCGGTTCGACCTCCTCGCAGCTCCGGACACGAATATCCGCTGGTAAGAGCGTATTCAGTGCCTTGACGACGTTCTCCGGTGGAATCGCTAGTTCCGTATCAAAATGAATGACTTGCCCGTAGGCATGCACCCTCGCATCCGTCCGTCCCGACCCGATGATCTTGACGGGATGTTTGTGCATCCGCGCAAGTGTCGTTTCAATCACTTCTTGAATCGTCAATCCGTTTGGTTGCACCTGATACCCGGCATAGCCGGTTCCGTCATACTGAATCGTACATTTTAAACGACGCATTAACCGATCCCTCGCAATCCTACTAAACTGATCGTCAGGAGGACGAGTAGGATCATCAGACCTGTATCCCGCATCGTCCACTTGGATTCCCGTAGACGTGTCCGTCCCTCTCCTCCACGGTATCCCCGCGCTTCCATTGCTGTCGCAAGATCCTCTGCCCGCTTAAAGGCGGAGATGAACAACGGAATCAATAACGGAATGATCGCCCGTAAACGTTCCTTGATTGGTCCTGCCGATAAATCAACACCACGTGCTTGCTGTGCCTTCATGATTTTCTCCGTCTCCTCCGCTAAGGTTGGTAAGAACCGAAGCGAGATCGATAACATGAGCGCGATCTCATGCGTCGGGACACGGACGACCTTGAACGGCTTTAACAACAACTCAATCGCATCTGTCAATTCGATCGGTGAGGTCGTCAGCGTGACGAGTGTCGTGATCGAGACAAGATAGAAGAAACGTAATGAGACGATGATCGCGAGTCGCAATCCTTCTTCATAGATCCGGAGCCAGCCGAACTCAAAGAGGACAGCCCCTTCACGTGTAAAGAACAGCTGGATGACGAACGTAAAGACGATCAGGAAAAGAATCGGTCGCAGTCCCTTTAGAACATAACGAAGCGGTAAGCGACTACTCATGAGTGCTAAGAACGTAAAGATGAGTAAAAAGATGTTCGTTGCTGCATTGTTTGCGAGAAAGACGAGCGGAATGAAGCAGAAAGCAAAGATGATCTTCGCAAGTGCCGACGACCGATGCAAGTACGACTGACCGGGAATATGTTGTCCAACGATCATTCGCTCACCCCCTTCGTCATCAACCAGTCGATCAATTCGGTTTCCGTCCGGATGTCCGGACGTTCCAGCTCACGCTGATCGGCGACTTGCCAGGCAAGCGATAAGACGTGCGGGAGATCGAGATGGAATTGCTCGAGCAATGTCTCTTCTTTAAACAGATCAAGCGGTAGCCCGTCAAACGCCACCTGGGCGTCTTCCATGACGATCACACGCTCAGCATACTCAAGCACCTGATCCATGTCGTGCGTGATCAGGAGCAACGTCATACCGGTTTCAGCATGGAGCCGGGCAAACAGACTCAGCATATGCTTGCGCCCTTGCGGATCGAGTCCTGCCGTCGGCTCATCGACGATCAACACGTCTGGTTGACTAGCGAGTACGCCGGCAATTGCAACACGCCTCATTTGCCCACCAGACAGGTCAAACGGCGAACGACTCCAAAAGACTTCATCGAGTCCGACAGTCCGTAATGCCTCTTTCGCTAATTGCTCAGCCATCGCGGCATCATGACCGAAGTTCATCGGACCGAACATGACATCCTTTAAGACCGTCTCTTCGAACAATTGATATTCCGGATATTGAAAAACAAGCCCGACGCGACGTCTTAATGGCTTGAGGTCCTGTTTTTTCTTCGGTTCGACGATGATGTCATCGACTTGTACCTTCCCCGCTGTCGGCTTGAGCAACCCATTGATGTGCTGCACGAGCGTCGATTTCCCGGATCCGGTATGCCCTACAAACGCAACAAGCGCCCCTGACGGAATCTCAAGATTCACATCACGTAGCGCGACTCGTTCGAACGGACTATTGAGTTGATACGTATAATTTAATTCCTGGATTAAGATTGGCATAAACGGTTCACCAATTCTCTTTCATCTAGTATCGTCTCCTCGAGTGAGAGACCTTGCGCCCGTAAACGTTCTTGTACCCGAACAACGAATGGAACATCGAGTCCGATGTCTTCTAAGAACGATGCATGACGAAAGACTTCCTGAGGGGATCCTTCTAATACGATTTTCCCGGCATCCATGACGATGACACGACTAGCCCGTAATACTTCGTCTAATTCGTGTGTAATCGCGATGACCGCCATTGGGTGAGTCGCATGGAGTTCCTGAACGGTCGACATGACCTCTTGTCGTGCTAATGGATCAAGCATCGATGTAGCTTCATCGAGCACGAGAACATCAGGGCGCATCGCAAGCGCCGAAGCGATTGCGACACGCTGCTTCTGTCCGCCGGATAGTTGATGGGGTTCCCGATCAACAAAATCCGTAAGGCCAACGCGCGCTAGACTGTCGTCGATACGACGAACCATTTCCTCGCGTGGCACACCCCAGTTTTCTAGAGCAAATGCCACGTCGTCGCGCACGGTCGTGCCAACGAATTGATTATCTGGATTTTGGAAGACGATGCCGATTGCTCGGCGCATCTCCCACAGTTGCTCCGGATTCGCACTTGAAAAGCGCTCAGCAACCGTAACGGTCCCTGTCTCCGGTAACAACAATCCATTAAACAATTTCGTCAGCGTTGATTTTCCAGAGCCGTTGTGACCAACGATGGCGACCCATTCACCTGAACGAATCGTCAGAGAGACCTCGTGTAGGGCTGCTTGCTCCTGTTCCGGATACCGATAGGTGACCTGTTCCAGTTCAATCAGCTTGTCCATGATCTCTCCTCCTTCATCAAATCAATACTTTCATTTTGTAGCAAAAGGGCAGAAGCGGGATACGCACTGCCCTTTTATGGCGAATCATTTAATGAGGATTAAACGAGTTCGATGATGACCATTTCTGCGCCGTCACCACGACGTGGTCCCATTTTCATGATGCGTGTGTAACCACCTTGACGCTCAGCAAAACGTGGAGCCACATCAGCGAATAATTTTTGGATCGCGTCTTGTGCTTTGCCCTCTGCGTTTTGACCAGCAGCTTCACGGCGAACGAACGATGCAACTTGACGACGAGCGTGGAGATCACCGCGTTTACCTAAAGTGATGAGTTTCTCTACGACTGGACGAAGTTCCTTCGCTTTTTGTTCTGTAGTTTGGATACGCTCATTGATGATGAGATCAGTCGCAAGGTCACGCAAAAGTGCCTTACGTTGTGAGCTTGTACGGCCTAATTTCGAGTATGCCATGGATGGATTCCCTCCTTCGTGCAATTAATAGTATTAGTCTTCTTTGCGCAAGCCTAGTCCGAGTTCGTCGAGTTTCGCTTGAACTTCCTCGAGTGATTTACGTCCGAGGTTACGGACTTTCATCATCTCGTCTTCGCTCTTGTTCGCGAGTTCTTGAACCGTGTTGATACCAGCGCGTTTCAAACAGTTGTACGAACGAACTGAGAGATCGAGTTCTTCGATCGTCATTTCGAGTACTTTTTCTTTTTGATCTTCTTCCTTTTCGACCATGATTTCAGCATGGAGCGCTTCGTCCGTAAGACCAACAAAGATGTTTAAGTGTTCTGTCATGATTTTCGCACCGAGTGACACTGCTTCTTCAGGGCGGATTGAACCGTCCGTCCAAACATCAAGCGTCAACTTATCGAAGCTCGCATCTTGACCGACACGTGTTTTTTCAACTTGATAATTTACACGTTGAATTGGCGTGTAAATCGAGTCGATTGGGATTACACCGATTGGCATATCGTCCCGTTTGTTATCTTCAGCCTGAACATACCCACGACCACGGCGTGCTGTAAGACGCATATGAAGTGATGCACCTTCTGCAAGCGTTGCGATGTGAAGTTCTGGGTTGAGGATTTCGACGTCGCTGTCATGCGTAATGTTCGCAGCAGTGACAACACCAGCGCCTTGAATATCGATCTCAAGCGTTTTCTCTTCTTCCGAGTACACTTTGAGGGCGAGTTTCTTAAGGTTCAAGATGATTTGGGTAACGTCTTCTACAACGCCATCAATCGTCGAGAACTCATGAAGAACGCCATCGATTTGGACTGCAGTGACTGCAGCACCCGGAAGTGAAGACAATAGGATACGACGCAATGAGTTACCAAGCGTTGTACCGAATCCACGCTCAAGCGGCTCAACTACGAATTTACCAAACGTAGCATTCTCGCTTAACTCGATCGTTTCAATCTTCGGTTTTTCGATTTCGATCATCTGAACCCCTCCTTGAATATCGTCATGTTGGCCATCGCGTTCAATCGCCAACCGCCTTGTGTACGTTTCTACTGCCTTGCTTGGTCAAACGATCAACAAAAGTCTACTCGAATCCCCGCTCTGCAGTACAAGACGGGTTACACGCGACGACGTTTTGGAGGGCGGCAACCGTTGTGTGGTACTGGAGTAACGTCACGGATTGCAGTGACTTCGAGACCGATTGCTTGAAGAGCACGGATAGCTGCTTCACGACCTGCACCAGGACCTTTAACGTTAACTTCTACAGTACGCATACCGTTATCCATTGCTGTTTTAGCAGCTGTTTCAGATGCCATTTGTGCAGCGAAAGGAGTCGATTTACGTGAGCCTTTGAAGCCCATGTTACCTGCAGTTGCCCAAGAGATTGCATTCCCTTGCATATCAGTGATCGTAACGATCGTGTTGTTGAATGTTGAACGGATATGCACGATACCAGATTCAATATTCTTTTTGACTTTACGTTTACTACGAACGTTCTGTTTGCGTTTTGCCATCTTAGTTTACCCTCCCTTACTTCTTCTTGTTCGCTACTGTACGGCGTGGGCCTTTACGAGTACGCGAGTTGTTTTTAGTGTTTTGACCACGAACTGGAAGACCACGACGGTGACGAACACCACGGTAGCAACCGATTTCGATCAAACGTTTGATGTTGAGTGAGATTTCACGACGAAGGTCACCCTCAACTTTGATTTTGTCTAAACCATCACGAAGTTGGTTCAATTGTTCCTCAGTCAAGTCGCGAGTACGAGTATCTTCAGAGATACCAGTTTCTTTCAAGACTTTTTGAGCAGTCGTTTTACCAACACCATAGATGTAAGTGAGTGAGATGACGATGCGTTTCTCACGTGGAATATCTACACCAGCAATACGTGCCATGTGTGCACCTCCTTGTTTAATTACCCTTGTTTTTGTTTATGCTTAGGGTTTTCGCAAATAACCATTACTTTGCCTTTACGGCGGATAACTTTACATTTTTCACAGATCGGTTTAACCGAAGGTCTTACTTTCATTGTGAATACCTCCTCCTGAAAAAATCGGAGTTTTTATTTGAAACGGTATGTGATCCGTCCGCGAGTCAAGTCGTATGGTGACAACTCAACCGTTACTTTATCTCCTGGCAAGATCCGAATGAAGTGCATCCGAATTTTTCCTGAGACGTGCGCGAGGACCGTGTGGCCGTTTTCTAACTCCACCTTAAACATCGCGTTTGGAAGCGGCTCGATAACCGTACCTTCCACTTCGATTACATCTTGTTTCGCCATCAATTATACCCCTTTCTCTATAAAGTTGATTGGGAGCCCAGACGATTTGTAGCGCTAGGGGCTTTCTACAAGAGCCATTGAGAGATCATCGGTCACAAACACGAGTGGATACTGGCTTATAGAAAGGTGACACCAATAACGCGCACAGCTCACTCTGCATCGACCGTTAAGATCTCGTAGCCGTCGTCTGTGATGGCGATGGTGTGCTCAAAGTGGGCGCACATGCTACCGTCCACCGTCACTACCGTCCAATTGTCGGATAGTGTGCGAACATAGCGTTTCCCGACATTGACCATTGGCTCAATTGCCAGTGTCATGCCGGTTTTCAGGCGCGGCCCTTTCCCCGGTGGTCCATAATGTGGAATTTGCGGATCTTCATGCAAATTTTGTCCCACGCCGTGGCCCACATATTCGCGGACTACAGAAAAATTCGCAGCTTCAACATGTGACTGAATCGCATGCGAAATATCTGTCAGGTGCACGCCAGCTTTGGCGCGCTCCAATCCTTTATACAGAGATTCTTCAGTTACGTCAAGTAACCGCTTCGTCTCTTCAGAGATTGTACCTACCGGATATGTCCAGGCTGAATCTCCGTGATACCCATTGTACTCTGCTCCGATGTCAATCGAGATGATGTCACCGTCCTGAAGTACACGATCTCCCGGAATACCATGGACAAGCTCTTCGTTCACGGAAGCACAGATGCTACCCGTGAAACCATTATACCCTTTAAACGATGGTGTTGCCCCTTGACTTCGAATATAGCGTTCAGCGATCGCGTCGAGTTGCCCCGTCGTGATACCTGGGCGAATGTGAGCTTGAAGCTCCTTATGCGTCCGGGCGACGATTTGTCCTGCTTTACGCATGATGTCGATTTCACGCGGCGCTTTCGTGATGATCATTACTGATCACCAAGGAGTGCCTGAACATCGGAATATACATCGTTGATTGGACGATCACCGTCCAAATTACGAAGATACCCTTTTTCTGCGTAAAAGTCAATCAAAGGTTGCGCTTGAGCGACGTTGACTTCCAAGCGACGACGTACTGTCTCCTCTTGGTCATCTTCACGTTGTACAAGTGCTGATCCGTCGATATCACAGATCCCCTCCACTTTTGGTGGGTTGTAGAGAACATGATACGTTGCTCCGCAAGTTGGGCAAATCCGGCGACCTGTCAAACGAGGGACAAGTTTCTCCGGGTCTACACCGATGTGGATGACGTGATCAATTTGTTTGCCCAGATCTTCAAGTAATGCTTCAAGAGCATCTGCTTGTTTCACTGTGCGTGGGAAACCGTCAAGGAGAAAACCATTTGCACAGTCTTCTTTGGCGAGACGCTCACGTACGATGCCGATTGTGACTTCGTCCGGAACGAGTTCCCCTTTATCCATGTATGATTTCGCTTCTTGTCCGAGTGGCGTTGAATCTTTGATCGCCGCGCGGAACATGTCGCCTGTCGAGATGTGGGGAATCGCATAGTCTTCGATGATTTTCGCAGCCTGCGTTCCTTTACCAGCACCCGGCAAACCCATCAATACTAGATTCATGTCGGTAGCCTCCACTTCTATAGCTCTATAGACACAACAGAAAGGAAAGGGATGGTCCCCTTCCTCCCGCCTTATCGGATAAAGCCTTTGTAGTGTCGTTTAACCAATTGACTTTCAATCTGTTTCATCGTCTCTAGTCCTACACCGATGACGATCAACAAGCTCGTTCCACCAATCTGCACCGAGTTCGGTAAGCCAGCAAACTTAATAAAGAATGTCGGCGTCACCGCGATGACAGCGAGGAAGAGTGAACCGAAGAATGTCAGACGGTATAGAATCTTCGTGATGTACTGCTCCGTTTGCTTACCAGGACGAATACCAGGAATGTATCCGCCTTGTTTTTGAAGGTTCTCTGCCATTTGTTCCGGGTTAACCTGAACGAATGTGTAGAAGTACGAGAACGCGATGATCAGTGCCACATAGATCGACATACCAATTGGACTCGTGTAGTCGAAGATGTCACGGATCTTCGTTGCCGTCTCCGGACTTGCAAAGAAACTCGCAATCGTTGGTGGCGTCACCATGAACGACACCGCGAAGATGACTGGAATAACACCGGCAGCGTTCAATTTGATCGGCAAGTGTGCCGATTGACCGCCAACTGGTGTCCGGTTCACCGTACGCTTAGCGTACTGAATCGGAATCTTACGTGCAGCTTGCTGAACATAAATGACTCCGACGATGACCGCGATGATGATTAAAAGCAAGAGTACGATATAAAGCACGTTTACAAACAAAGCATCCCCTGCATTTTGGAGCTTCGTTTCGTAAATCTGGCGGAATGCATTCGGGAAGCCCGCGACGATCCCAGCGAAGATGATCATTGATATCCCGTTACCAATGCCCTTCTCCGTGATGAGTTCACCGAGGAACATCAAGAATGCTGTTCCCGCTGTCAATACGAGTGCAATCATAACGTATGTCCAGGTGCCGAACTGTTCGTCGACAAGACCTGGGTAGATACGGTTAAATCCAAGCGCGATTCCAAACGCTTGGACTAAGCCGAGTACGATCGTTCCATAGCGCGTTACCGTTGCTAACTTCTTACGGCCCGCCTCTCCTTGTTTTGCCCATTCGGCAAACTTTGGAACAACGTCCATCTGTAAGAGTTGGACAACGATCGAGGCCGTGATATACGGCATGATTCCCATCGCAAAGAGTGAGAAATTCTGCAAAGCATTCCCGCCGAACGAGTTCAAGAAACCAAGAATACCATTCTGGTCAATCTTGAACACTTCCGTGTTTACCATCGGCACCGGGATATGTGCTCCAATCCGGAACACGATAACCAATGCCAAGGTAAAGAGAATGCGCCGACGAATGTCAGCTACGCGCCACATATTGGAGATCGCTTGAAACATTAGATCACCTCAACCGTACCGCCGGCAGCTTCGATTGCTTGCTTCGCAGCGTCGGAGAACTTATGAGCTTTGACTGTTAGTTTCTTTTCGATCTTACCGTTAGAAAGAATTTTCACGCCGTCTTTCATGCCTTTGACTGCACGAGTCTCGACAAGAAGTTCTGGAGTGACTTCAGTTCCTTCTTCAAAACGGTTGAGTGTGTCAAGGTTAATGACCGCGAACTCTTTACGAGTTGGGTTGTTGAAGCCGCGTTTTGGTAAACGACGGTAAAGTGGGTTTTGTCCACCTTCGAAACCTGGACGAACACCACCGCCTGAACGAGCTTTTTGACCTTTGTGACCACGGCCAGAAGTCTTACCGTTACCAGAAGACATACCGCGACCTACACGGTTGCGTTCTGAACGTGAACCAGCAGCTGGTTTCAATTCATGGAGTTTCATAGTGGGGCACCTCCTCATAAAATTATATCGAACTATTACTCTTGAATTTCTTTTACTGTCACTAAGTGTGACACGTGGTTAATCATCCCACGCATAGCAGCGTTGTCAGGTACGACAACAGTCTGGTGCATCTTACGGAGACCAAGCGTACGAGTAGTAACGCGTTGGTTCTCCGGACGACCGATCATGCTGCGTGTGAGGGTAACTGCGAGTTTCGCCATCTGTTTTCCCTCCCTTTCTTAACCGCGAAGTTCTTCGACGGTTTTACCGCGGAGTTTCGCAACTTCTTCAGCACGTTTGAGTGATGTGAGACCTTCGACAGTCGCACGAACCATGTTGATTGGAGTGCTTGATCCAAGTGATTTTGAAAGAATGTCGTTGATTCCCGCTAATTCGAGAACCGCACGAACTGGACCACCAGCGATGACTCCAGTACCTTCAGAAGCAGGCTTCAAGAAGACGTGACCTGCACCGAATACACCGTTGACTTCGTGTGGAATTGTTGTGTTAACGATTGGAACGTTAACCATGTTTTTCTTAGCATCTTCGATTGCTTTACGGATCGCTTCAGGCACTTCCTGAGCTTTACCCGTACCGAAACCTACGTGACCATTCTTGTCACCAACGACGACGAGGGCAGCAAAACGGAAGCGACGGCCACCTTTTACTACTTTCGCGACGCGGTTTACGGTAACAACGCGTTCTTCGAGTTGATCCATGTTAATTTCTAACTGGCGCATGTAGAGGTTCCCTCCTTTTCTATTAGAATTTGAGACCAGCTTCACGAGCTGCTTCAGCTACAGCTTTGATACGTCCATGATAGAGATATCCTCCACGGTCGAAAACGACTGTTTCGATACCTTTTTCAAGAGCGCGCTCAGCTGCGAGCTTACCAACTGCTGCCGCAGCGTCAGTCGTGTTGCCTTTTTCAAGGTCGAGTGATGATGCAGATGCGAGTGTTGCATGTGTTGCATCGTCAATGACTTGTACGTAAATGTTCTTGTTCGAACGGAATACGTTCATACGTGGACGTGTTGCAGTCCCGATGATTGTACGACGGACACGACCATGACGTTTTTTACGCGTAGCGTTTTTATCTGCCTTTGAGATCATTTATGCCACTCCTTTCCGGTCAATTCGCATTCGCGAATTACTTACCTGTTTTACCTTCTTTACGACGAACGACTTCATCACTGTAACGAATACCTTTACCTTTGTACGGCTCAGGTTGACGGTACGAACGAATCAATGCAGCGACGTGACCAACACGTTCTTTGCTGATTCCGCGAACGATGAGTTGCGTATTCGTAGGAACTTCGACTTCGATGCCTTGTTCCGGAGTGTACTCGATTGGGTGTGAGTAACCGAGGTTGAGTACGATTTTGTTACCTTGCTTTTGTGCACGGTAACCAACACCTTGGATATCGAGTGTCTTAGCGAAACCGTTGCTTACACCTTCGACCATGTTCGCGATAAGCGCACGAGTCGTTCCGTGGATCGTACGGTTTGCTTTCTCGTCGTTCGGACGAGTGACAGTCAATTCATTACCTTCTACGTTAATCGCCATAGCTGGGCTGAACTCGCGTGAGAGTTCCCCTTTAGGACCTTTTACCGTAACCGTGTTGTTTTCAACTGTTACTGTAACGCCTGCTGGGATGACGACTGGCTTTTTACCAATACGTGACATTTAAGACACCTCCGTTCTTTTTATGCGTGTATTACCAGATGTATGCGATCACTTCGCCGCCGACTTTTTGTTGGCGAGCTTCTTTGTCAGTCATTACACCTTTAGATGTTGAAACGATAGCGATTCCGAGACCACCGAGTACTTTCGGGATTTCATCAGCTTTCGCGTAAACGCGAAGACCTGGTTTCGAGATACGTTTGAGTCCAGTGATGACGCGCTCGTTGCTTGCGCCGTATTTAAGGAATACGCGGAGCGTACCTTGTTTGCTGTCCTCGAGATATTCAACATCGCGGATGAAACCTTCACGTTTGAGGATTTCAGCGACTTCACGTTTGATTGTAGAAGCTGGCATTTCCAACTTCTCATGGCGAACCATGTTTGCATTACGAATGCGTGTAAGCATATCTGCAATCGGATCTGTCATAACCATGCGATGTACCTCCTTTCACAACTTTAATGAATTACCAGCTTGCTTTTTTAACACCAGGGATTTGACCTTTATGAGCAAGATCACGGAACTTAATACGGCTGATACCGAATTTACCAATGTAACCGTGTGGACGGCCAGTGATACTACAACGGTTGTGTAAACGAACCGCTGAAGAGTTACGTGGGAGTTTGCTCAAGCCGATGTAGTCGCCTTGTGCTTTCAATTCTGCGCGTTTTTCAGCGTAGCGCTCAACGAGTGCTTGACGTTTTACTTCACGTGCGATCATTGATTTCTTAGCCATGTTGTCGACCTCCCTTATTTTTGGAATGGCATGCCGAGTGCTGTGAGAAGCTCACGTGACTCTTCATCCGTGTTAGCAGTAGTTACGATAACGATGTCCATACCACGGACTTTCGATACGCGATCGTAGTCGATCTCTGGGAAGATCAATTGTTCCTTCACGCCTAGCGTGTAGTTACCACGGCCATCGAAAGATTTTTTCGATACGCCACGGAAGTCACGTACACGTGGAAGTGACACGTTGATCAACTTGTCGAGGAATTCGTACATGCGCTCGCCACGAAGTGTAACCTTCGCACCGATTGGCATACCTTCACGAAGTTTGAAACCAGCGATTGATTTCTTAGCTTTCGTGATGAGTGGTTTCTGACCAGTGAGGAGCTGAAGCTCTTCAACTGCCATGTCAAGTGCCTTAGAGTTCGTAACAGCGTCACCAACACCCATGTTGATTACGATTTTATCGACTTTCGGCGCTTGCATTACAGAACTGTAATTGAATTTCTCCATCATTACTTTGACGATTTCGTCTTGGTATTTCGCTTTTAAACGGTTCATCAGAAAGTGGACCTCCTTTCTTTAAATCTTCTTATTTATCTAAAGCTTCGCCCGATTTTTTAGCGATACGTACTTTCTTGCCGTCAACCACAGTGAAACCAACGCGTGTTGGGTTACCTGTCTTAGGGTCGATGAGCATAACGTTCGATACGTGAATCGGTGCTTCTTTCTCGACAATTCCGCCTTGCGGGTTGAGTTGAGAAGGTTTTGAGTGTTTTTTGATCATGTTAACGCCTTCGACGATTACGCGATCTTTTTTAGGCATAGCTGTAAGGACAACGCCTTGTTTGCCTTTATCTTTACCAGTCATAACCTGAACTTTATCACCTTTTTTGACATGCATCGTTAGAGCACCTCCTTGTAGGAATTCTTTGGAATTAAAGTACTTCCGGTGCCAACGAGACGATCTTCATGAAGTCTTTTTCACGAAGTTCGCGTGCGACTGGTCCGAAGATACGTGTGCCACGTGGGCTTTTGTCATCTTTGATGATGACTGCTGCGTTTTCGTCAAAACGGATGTACGAACCGTCTTTACGACGAACGCCACGTTTAGTACGAACGACTACTGCGCGTACAACTTCACCTTTTTTGACAACGCCACCTGGTGTTGCTTGTTTTACTGTACAAACAATAACGTCACCGATGTTAGCAGTTTTACGACCAGAACCACCGAGGACTTTGATCGTCAAGACTTCACGAGCTCCTGAGTTGTCTGCTACTTTTAAGCGAGATTCTTGTTGAATCATACGATTGTACCTCCCTCCGGATGTTTATTCACCCGAACTAATTAGAGTTTAGATGATTACTGCTTCTTCAATGACTTCTACGAGACGGAAACGTTTGTCCTTAGATAATGGACGTGTTTCTTGAATGCGTACAACATCACCGATTTTAGCTGTGTTGTTTTCATCATGCGCTTTGTACTTTTTAGAGTAGTTTACGCGTTTGCCGTAAAGCTTGTGCTTTACTTTTGTTTCAACTGTAACTACGATCGTTTTGTCCATTTTGTCAGAAACGACGCGTCCAGTTAACACTTTGCGGTTGTTAGTGCGTTCCATTGAGTGTTCCTCCTCTCAGAATCCGAGTGAATTATGCGTTGTTGATGCCGAGTTCGCGTTCACGAAGAACGGTTTTCGCGCGTGCAATCGACTTGCGCACTTCACGGATACGAGCAGGGTTCTCAAGCTGACCAGTCGCGAGTTGGAAACGAAGGTTGAACAACTCTTCTTTCCACGAACCGACTTTACCGTTAAGCTCTTCAGTTGTTTGCTGACGGAGATCAGTTGCTTTCATTCGTATCACCACCATTTTCTTCACGTTTTACGAACTTACATTTTACTGGAAGTTTGTGTGATGCAAGACGGAGAGCTTCGCGTGCGATCTCTTCCGATACTCCTGCGATTTCGAACATTACTTTACCCGGTTTGACGACTGCTACCCAGCCCTCCGGAGCACCTTTACCTGAACCCATTCGGACTTCAAGAGGTTTTTTAGTGTATGGCTTGTGTGGGAAGATCTTGATCCACACTTTACCACCACGTTTCATATAACGAGTCATCGCGATACGCGCTGATTCGATTTGACGGCTAGTGATCCAGCTAGCTTCTTGAGCTTGGATACCGAACTCGCCGAAGTGTACTGTAGTACCACGTTTCGCTTTACCACGCATGTTGCCGCGGTGAACACGACGATATTTTACACGTTTTGGTAACAACATGTTGTGTTGCCTCCTTCCCTAGACGGATGTGGATTATTCTTCGTTTGCTGCTGCTTTTTTCGTAGGAAGCACTTCACCGTGGTGGAGCCATACTTTTACGCCAATTTTGCCGTAAGTTGTATCAGCTTCTGCAGTACCGTAATCGATGTCTGCACGGAGTGTATGAAGTGGAACTGTTCCTTCCGAATACTTCTCAGAACGAGCGATATCAGCGCCACCAAGACGACCAGAAACTTCAGTCTTGATTCCTTTGATACCAGAACGCATTGAGCGTTGGATTGATTGCTTCATAGCACGACGGAACGATACGCGACCTTCAAGTTGGCGAGCGATGTTCTCAGCGACGAGCTTAGCAACTGCATCCGGGTTTTTCACTTCAACGACGTTAACGTGAACGCGTTTGCCTTTTGCAAGGTTAGTGATGTCTTTACGAAGTGTTTCGATTTCAGAACCGCCTTTACCGATAACCATACCAGGCTTAGCAGTGTGAAGTGAGATGTTCAAGCGGTTAGCTGCGCGCTCGATTTCTACTTTAGAGACACTAGCGTCTTTAAGACGTTTTTCGATATATTCACGAACTACGTAGTCTTCATGAAGGAGATCAGCATAGTCTTTATCTGCGAACCAACGTGATTCCCAGTCTTTGATGATACCTACGCGAAGACCAGTTGGGTTAATCTTCTGACCCACGGTAATCCCTCCTTATTTTTCAGATACCACGATGTGAACGTGGCTCGTACGTTTGTTGATGCGGCTTGCGCGACCCATTGCACGTGGGCGGAAACGTTTGAGCGTTGGACCTTCGTTTACGTAAGCCTCAGTGACTACGAGGTTTTCGATGTTCATGTCGAAGTTGTGCTCAGCGTTCGCGATTGCCGATTTCAATACTTTCTCAACGATTGGCGTTGCTGCCTTGTTCGTGTAAGCAAGAATCGAAAGTGCTTCGCCGATTTGCTTCCCGCGGATTAAGTCTACTACGAGACGTGCCTTACGAGGAGCAATGCGAACCATATTAGCCGATGCTTTTGATTGCATAATGAGTACCTCCCCTCAGATTAACGTTTCGTTTTCTTATCGTTTCCAGCATGTCCTTTGTAAGAACGTGTTGGAGCGAATTCACCAAGTTTGTGACCGACCATATCTTCTGTCACGTAAACCGGTACGTGTTTACGACCATCGTAGACAGCGATCGTGTGACCGATGAACTCTGGGAAGATTGTCGAGCGGCGTGACCAAGTTTTGATGACATGTTTGTCACCAGCTTCGTTGGCTTTATCAACCTTAGCGAGCAGATGGTGATCTGCGAATGGACCTTTTTTCAAGCTGCGACCCATAGTTGTACCTCCCTTTGGCATGATTCAGGAACGGTTCCTACGAACCGTCCAGAAATCATGTAATTATTTTTTAGAACGACGGACGATATATTTATCGCTCGCTTTGTTTTTCTTACGAGTTTTGTAGCCGAGTGCCGGTTTACCCCAAGGAGTAAGTGGGCCCGAACGACCGATTGGAGCACGTCCTTCACCACCACCGTGTGGGTGATCGACTGGGTTCATGACAGAACCACGAACTGTAGGACGTTTTCCGAGCCAGCGTGAACGACCAGCTTTACCGATATTGACGAGCTCGTGCTCTTCATTACCGACAGCGCCGACTGTTGCACGGCAAGTAGCAAGGATCATACGAGTTTCGCCTGATTGAAGACGAACGATTGCGTATTTACCATCTTTACCGAGAAGCTGAGCAGAAGTACCAGCTGCGCGAACGAGCTGACCACCTTTACCTGGCTTAAGTTCGATGTTGTGGATCAACGTACCGACTGGGATGTTTGAAAGTGGAAGAGCATTACCGACTTTAATGTCAGCTTCTGGTCCAGCCATGACTTGCATGTCTACTTTCAAGCCTTTCGGTGCGAGGATGTAGCGTTTTTCACCATCGATGTAGTGGATCAATGCGATGTTAGCAGAGCGGTTTGGATCGTACTCAATTGTAGCGACACGACCAGCGATGCCATCCTTGTTCCGTTTGAAGTCGATGATACGATATTTACGTTTGTGTCCGCCACCTTGGTGACGTACTGTCAAGCGACCTTGGTTGTTACGTCCGCCCTTTTTCGAAAGCTTTTCAGTTAACGATTTTTCAGGACGTGAAGCCGTAATCTCAGCAAAGTCGAGTGCAGTCATATTACGACGACCGTTAGTGGTCGGTTTAAACTTTTTAATTCCCATCGAGAGTTCCCTCCTTTTCTACAGAGTTCCGATTAACCGAGGTAATCGAGTTCTTTGCTATCTGCAGTAAGCGTGACGACCGCTTTTTTGCGGCGTGCTGTGTAACCAGCGTGACGACCTACGCGTTTTGCTTTTGGTTTTGAGATCAATGTGTTGACTTTGTCAACTTTCACTCCGAAGATCGCTTCAACTGCATCTTTGATTTGAGTCTTAGATGCCTTCACGTCTACTTCGAATGTGTACTTTTTCTCAGCCATTTGGTTTACTGAACGTTCAGTAATGACAGGACGTTTGATAATGTCGTGTGTGTGTGCCATTATGCAAGCACCTCCTCTACTCTCGCAACAGCGTCCTTCGTAATGATGACTTTGTCATGAGCGACAAGATCAAGGACGTTTACACCTGCAGCGTCAACGACTGTGACACCTGGGATGTTGCGTGTTGAAAGAACGACTGACTCGTTGTAATCAGCAGTAACGACGAGAACTTTACGTTCGATTGAAAGAGCAGCGAATACTGCGATCATGTCCTTAGTTTTAGGAGCATCGATTGTCAATCCTTCAAGAACGATGAACTCGTTGTTAGCGACTTTCGAAGAAAGTGCTGAACGAAGTGCGAGACGACGAACCTTTTTAGGAAGTTTGTAAGCGTACGAACGTGGTGTTGGACCGAAGACTGTTCCACCGCCAACCCATTGTGGCGAACGGATCGAACCTTGGCGTGCACGACCAGTACCTTTTTGTTTCCATGGTTTACGGCCGCCACCGCGAACTTCCGAGCGACCTTTTGTATCATGTGTACCTTGGCGACGTGAAGCTTGTTGCATGACGATTGCATCGTATACGACTGCTTCATTTGGCTCGATTCCGAAAACGGCATCTGCGAGCTCGATGTCTCCAACTTGTGTACCTGTTTGGTTAAGCAAAGCTACTTTAGGCATTCGTTATTCCTCCTTTCCTTGCAAACGGATTAGTTGCCTTTAACCGCAGATTTGATGACAACTTGGCTCTTACGTGCGCCTGGGATAGCACCCTTGACGAGGAGTAAGCCGCGTTCTGCATCAACTTTTACGATTTCAAGGTTTTGAACAGTGATTTGCTCTCCACCCATGCGTCCAGGGAGCAATTTCCCTTTGAATACACGGTTAGGAGCAACAGGACCCATTGAACCTGGGCGACGGTGATAACGCGAACCGTGAGCCATTGGACCACGTGATTGGTTGTGACGCTTGATTGCACCAGCGAAACCTTTACCTTTCGACGTACCTGTTACATCAACCATTTCGCCTGCAGCAAAAGTATCTGCTTTAATCTCTTGACCGATTTCGAAATCTGCTACTGATGTACGGATTTCTTTAATGAAGCGCTTAGGTGTCGCGTTTGCTTTCGCAGCGTGACCTTTTTGCGGTTTGTTTTGACGACCTTCTTTGATATCACCAAAGCCGAGTTGGACTGCTTCGTAACCGTCAACTTCCGTTGTTTTCAATTGAAGAACAACGTTACCTTCGACTGAAACGACAGTAACAGGGACGACTTCGCCTGACTCGTTGAAGATTTGTGTCATACCGAGTTTAGTTCCTAAGATTCCTTTAGCCATGAGATACACCTCCTAATATTGAATGATTTTGATCTTCTGGCTAGTATCAACTATCTATAGAAGAAAAATTAAAGTTTGATTTCGATGTCAACGCCCGATGGAAGTTCGAGACGCATAAGCGCATCAACAGTTTTCGGTGTTGGGTTAACGATGTCGATCAAACGTTTGTGTGTACGCATTTCGAACTGCTCACGAGCATCTTTGTACTTGTGAACGGCACGAAGTACTGTGTAGACCGCTTTCTCCGTTGGGAGTGGGATCGGACCAGATACAGTAGCACCTGAACGTTTTGCTGTGTCGACAATCTTCTCAGCCGATTGATCAAGCACGCGGTGATCGTATGCTTTCAAACGGATCCGAATTTTTTCATTTGCCATGTTATTTCCCTCCTTTTCGCCTATTTCGTAAATAGACATTCTCCGCGGAAATTTCCACACTAGCCATGGCAATGCCGCCTGGTGTGTCATAACCTCCCGCTTCATCGCGTTGTGTTTGTGACCAACATATTCTATCATACTGAATCACCAGCAAGAATGCAAGCACTAATAAAATAGAATATGTATTCAAGTCTCTCACCACTCGCACAAACACTTTCCTCAGTATATAAGATGTCAGACCATGTTGCAAGACTGTTTTCAAAGAAATGAAAAAAGGTCTTCCGCCACGGGAGACGGAAGACCTTTATCTTAAAAATTACTCAACGATTTCTGTAACTGATCCAGCGCCTACTGTACGGCCACCTTCACGGATTGAGAAACGAGTTTCTTTTTCAAGAGCGATTGGTGCGATGAGTTCAACAGTCATTTCGATGTTGTCCCCAGGCATAACCATTTCAGTACCTTCTGGAAGTTGAACCATACCAGTTACGTCAGTTGTACGGAAGTAGAACTGCGGGCGGTAGTTCGCGAAGAATGGCGTGTGACGGCCACCCTCTTCTTTAGAAAGAACGTAAACTTGCGCTTTGAACTTTTTGTGTGGTGTGATTGTGTTTGGTTTCGCGAGAACTTGTCCACGCTCGATGTCGTCACGTGATACACCACGGAGAAGAGCACCGATGTTGTCGCCAGCTTCAGCATAGTCAAGAAGCTTACGGAACATCTCTACACCAGTACATACTGATTTTTTAGTTTCTTCGTGAAGACCAACGATTTCGATCTCGTCGTTGACTTTAAGAACTCCACGCTCAACGCGGCCAGTAGCAACTGTACCACGACCAGTGATTGAGAAGACATCCTCAACTGGCATCATGAAGTCTTTTTCAGTGTCACGAGTTGGTTCTGGGATGTACTCATCGACAGCTGCCATGAGTTCAAGAATTTTTTCTTCCCATTTAGCTTCGCCGTTAAGCGCGCCAAGAGCAGAACCTTGGATAACTGGGAGGTCATCACCTGGGAAGTCGTACTCAGAAAGAAGCTCACGGATTTCTATTTCGACGAGCTCAAGAAGCTCTTCGTCGTCAACCATGTCAACTTTGTTCATGAATACTACGATGAAAGGAACACCTACTTGACGTGAAAGCAAGATGTGTTCACGTGTTTGTGGCATTGGACCATCTGTTGCAGAAACAACGAGGATCGCGCCGTCCATTTGTGCAGCACCAGTGATCATGTTTTTAACATAGTCAGCGTGACCTGGGCAGTCAACGTGTGCATAGTGGCGTTTTTCTGTTTCGTACTCGATGTGAGCTGTTGCGATTGTGATACCGCGCTCGCGCTCTTCTGGAGCACCATCGATTTGGTCAAACTTAGTTGCAGCTTTACCTTGTGCTTTTGCAAGTACAGCTGAGATAGCTGCTGTTAAAGTTGTTTTACCGTGGTCGACGTGGCCGATTGTACCAACGTTAACGTGCGGTTTAGAACGGTCGAATTTTTCCTTACCCATTCTGAATTCCTCCTCTATGTGTCTAATAATTTTTTATAACTAGGAAGGTGAGTCGTAAGATAACGTACACCTTCCTTAGCTTACACTAATCATAAAAGCGTGACAACCTGTGAAGGATTAGCCGTTCGCTTTTTTGATGATTTCTTCCGCAACTGATTTCGGTACTTCTTCGTAGTGATCGAAGTGCATCGAGTACGTTCCGCGACCTTGTGTGCGTGAACGAAGACCAGTAGCGTATCCGAACATTTCAGAAAGTGGAATCATTGAACGGACAACTTGAGCGTTACCGCGTGCTTCCATACCTTCTACGCGACCACGGCGTGATGTAACATCACCCATGATGTCTCCCATGTATTCGTCTGGGATGACGATTTCAACTTTCATCATTGGCTCAAGGATAACAGCACCGCTCTTATCTTTGAGTTGTTTGACTGCCATTGAAGCCGCAACTTTAAATGCCATCTCGTTTGAGTCGACATCGTGGTACGATCCGAAGACGAGTGAAGCTTTTACGTCAACGACCGGATAACCAGCAAGGATACCGTTTTGAAGTGCTTCTTCGATTCCGTTCTCAACCGCTGGGATGTATTCACGTGGAACAACACCACCGACGATTTTGTTGTTGAACTCGAAGCCAGCGCCTTCTTCGTTCGGCTCGAATTCTACGACGACGTGACCATACTGACCACGACCACCAGATTGACGAGCGAACTTCGAATCGATCTTCGCCGCTTGGCGGATCGTTTCACGGTAAGCTACTTGTGGAGCACCAACGTTTGCTTCGACTTTGAACTCGCGACGCATACGGTCAACGATGATGTCGAGGTGAAGCTCACCCATACCTGAGATGATCGTTTGACCAGTCTCTGGGTTTGTTTCAGTACGGAACGTTGGATCCTCTTCAGCAAGCTTAGCGAGGGCTTGACCCATTTTATCTTGGTCAGCTTTCGTTTTTGGTTCGATAGCGACCGAGATAACTGGTTCTGGGAATGTCATTGATTCGAGAACGACGTTGTCTTTCTCTGCACAAAGCGTATCTCCAGTAGTCGTATCTTTCAAACCTACAGCTGCAGCGATGTCACCCGCGTATACCATCGGGATCTCTTCACGGCTGTTTGCGTGCATTTGAAGGATACGTCCAAGACGCTCACGTTTGCCTTTTGTTGAGTTTTTAACGTACGATCCTGCCGAAGCTGTACCAGAGTACACACGGAAGAATGTCAATTTACCGACGTAAGGGTCAGTCATGACTTTGAACGCGAGTGCAGAGAATGGTGCGTCGTCCGAAGACTCACGTACGATTTCTTCATCCGTATCCATGTCGATACCTGAGATCGCTTTTACGTCGATTGGTGATGGGAGGTAATCGAGAACTGCGTCAAGCATAAGCTGAACACCTTTGTTCTTGAATGCCGAACCTACGAGTACAGGATAGAAGTCAACTGTCAGAGTTGCTTTACGGATAGCCGCTTTCAACTCGTCGATTGTGATTTCTTCACCCTCGAGGTATTTCATCATCAATTCTTCTTCATAATCCGCAACTGCTTCGATCAATGATCCACGGAGTTCTTCAGCTTGATCAGCAAGATCAGCTGGGAAACCGTCAGTCACTTCGATGTCAGTTCCGAGATCGTTACCGTACATATATGTTTTCTGTTCGACGAGGTCGATGATTCCTTTGAATTCATCTTCCGCACCGATTGGAAGTTGGATCGCGTGTGCGTTCGCTTGGAGGCGTTCGCGAAGCGTTCCGACCGAGTACAAGAAGTCTGCACCGATTTTATCCATTTTGTTAACGAAAACGATACGTGGTACGCCGTAAGTTGTAGCTTGGCGCCATACTGTCTCAGTTTGTGGCTCAACACCAGACTGAGCGTCAAGTACTGCTACCGCACCATCAAGTACGCGAAGTGAACGTTCAACCTCAACAGTGAAGTCTACGTGTCCAGGTGTATCGATGATGTTTACGCGGTTACCTTTCCATTGAGCAGTTGTTGCTGCCGATGTAATCGTGATCCCACGCTCTTGCTCTTGCTCCATCCAGTCCATTTGTGAAGCACCTTCGTGCGTTTCACCAATCTTGTGGATACGACCCGTGTAATACAGGATACGCTCAGTCGTTGTTGTTTTACCAGCATCGATGTGAGCCATGATCCCGATGTTACGAGTGTTCTTAAGGGAGAATTCTCTTGCCATCTTTAAACATTCTCCTTTCGCATTTTAGTTTAGTGGTCGTGTGTTGCCACACGTCATGACTATACCCGAAAGCCACCTCATAATTCCATTAAAAATGGCATGCATGAGGTGGTGATTTTCGGAATTACCAGCGGTAGTGAGCAAACGCTTTGTTCGCTTCCGCCATTTTGTGCATATCTTCGCGCTTCTTAACAGAAGCACCAGTGTTGTTTGCAGCGTCCATGATTTCGTTAGCAAGGCGCGCATCCATAGTTTTTTCGTTACGGAGACGTGAGTAGTTCACGAGGTAACGAAGTGCGAGTGTCGTACGACGCTCTGGGCGAACTTCGACAGGAACTTGATAGTTAGCTCCACCTACACGGCGTGCTTTAACTTCAAGAACTGGCATGATGTTGTTCATCGCTTCTTCAAAGACTTCCATTGCATCGCGACCTGAACGTTCAGCGATAGTTTCGAAAGCTTTGTATAAGATTTGTTGAGCAGTACCTTTTTTACCATCTAACATAAGACGGTTGATAAGGCGGGTAACGAGTTTAGAGTTGTAGATCGGATCAGCCATTACATCACGACGTTCTGCTTGACCTTTACGTGGCATTCCGAGTCCCTCCTTTCATATAGTGAGGTGATATCTTAAGATATCTAAATTATTTTTTAACTTTAGGACGTTTAGTACCGTATTTCGAACGACCTTGCATACGGCCGTCAACACCAGCTGTATCAAGCGCACCACGAACGATGTGGTAACGTACCCCTGGTAAGTCTTTTACGCGGCCGCCACGGATAAGAACAACACTGTGCTCTTGAAGGTTGTGGCCGATACCTGGGATGTAAGCTGTTACTTCCATTGTGTTCGTCAAACGTACACGTGCGTATTTACGAAGAGCCGAGTTCGGTTTCTTCGGAGTCATTGTACCTACACGAGTACAAACACCACGTTTTTGTGGTGAGCTGATGTCAGTACGAGCTTTAATGAAGCTGTTGTACCCTTTGTTCAGCGCTGGCGAATCTGATTTCACAACTTTTGATTGACGTCCTTTACGGACTAATTGGTTGATAGTAGGCATCTTTGAGATCCTCCCTTCCTGAATTCATGACAAATTTCAAAACCACCGAGCCGGGTGGTTCATCGAAAGTCATAATGAAACGTTTTGCGTGGCTCAGGCATTCCATCGCCACACAAAACGCATTATCAAACTTTCTTAATGGCAACAGCGGTTGCTGCGACATCGATTCCACAAGCTTTTCCAAGCTCTTGCTTAGAAGGAACATTCACGACTGGAACGTTTGCTTGTTTCGCCGCATCGAGCAATGCTTGTTTTACGTGTTCATCTGCGTCATCCGCAATGATCACTTCCGACGCCTTGCCAGATCGCAATGCTTTGAGCGTTTGCTTTTGACCGACAAACTTCAAATCTGCGCCGACTACTTTTTTGTAAGACATGAAGATATCCTCCAAAATAACACAGCCGGTTGGCAACACTATATCATAGTAGCACCGCCATACCGGCGTGTCAAGGCGTTTTATTCTACCGGAGAATCGGCTTCTACAGGTGCTTCGCCAGCTACTTCGAGATCGATCTGACGGTAACGTGACATCCCAGTACCAGCTGGAACCAACTTACCGATGATGACGTTCTCTTTCAAGCCGCGAAGGTAGTCGCTCTTCCCTTTAATCGCTGCATCCGTAAGGACACGAGTCGTTTCTTGGAACGACGCAGCCGATAGGAATGAATCTGTTTCAAGTGACGCTTTCGTGATACCGAGAAGAACTGGTTTCGCCGAAGCGAGAGCTTTCCCGTTACGGAGCGCTTCTTTACAAGCTTCCTTGAACGTGCTGATATCGACGAGCGAACCTGGTAAGAGTGAAGTCTCACCAGACTCGATGACACGTACGCGACGGATCATTTGGCGAACCATGACCTCGACGTGTTTGTCACCGATCTCAACCCCTTGCATCCGGTATACTTTTTGAACTTCTTGAAGCAAGTAGTTCTGAACGCCGGATACACCTTTAACGTTCAAGAGTTCTTTCGGATCGATCGAACCTTCCGTGAAGACTTGACCAGCTTTGACCTCGTCCCCGAGCTGAACACGTAGACGCGAACCGAATGGGATCGTGTATGTGCGTGTTTCGCTGAGTCCTTGGACCGTCAATTCACGTTTGTCACGCGATTCCGTGAAGTCGATGACTTGACCATCGATTTCCGAGATGACCGCTTGACCTTTCGGGTTACGCGCTTCGAACAACTCTTGGATACGCGGAAGACCTTGTGTGATATCGTCTCCGGCAACCCCACCTGTGTGGAAGGTACGCATCGTAAGCTGCGTTCCTGGCTCACCGATTGATTGTGCCGCGATGATACCGACAGCTTCGCCGACTTCGACGTCGTTGCCTGTTGCCAAGTTGCGTCCGTAACATTTCTTACAGACACCATGGCTTGTGTTACATGTGAAGGCAGTACGGATCTCAACGTTATCGACACCAGCGTCAGTGATGACACGCGCGATGTCTTCATCGATGAGTTCGTTCGTTGAAACGAGGACTTCTCCTGTTTCAGGGTGAACGACGTTTTCGAATGCCGTACGGCCGACGAGGCGGTCGTAGAGGCTTTCGATTTCTTCCGTTCCTTCACGGAGTGCTGTGACGCGGATACCACGATCCGTTCCACAATCATCTTCACGGATGATGACGTCTTGAGCAACGTCAACGAGACGACGAGTCAGGTAACCCGAGTCAGCCGTTTTCAAGGCTGTATCGGCAAGACCTTTACGTGCACCGTGTGTCGAGATGAAGTATTCCTGTACCGTTAGACCCTCACGGAACGATGATTTGATCGGGAGCTCGATGATCCGTCCACTTGGAGCGGCCATGAGTCCACGCATACCAGCGAGCTGCGTGAAGTTCGACGCGTTACCACGGGCACCGGAGTCACTCATCATGAAGATCGGGTTGAGACGGTTGAGGGATTTCATCAGACGAGACTGAATTTCATCCTTCGCATCATTCCACGATTTAACGACGCGCTCATAGCGCTCGTCTTCTGTGATGAGACCACGACGGTACGATTTCATGACGCGGTCGACATTGTCCTGCGCTTCAACAAGAATTTCTTGTTTATCTGGAAGAACGATGATGTCCGCGATCCCTACCGTGATACCGGCACGAGTCGAGTGTTTGAATCCGAGGTTTTTCATGCGGTCGAGCATGCGGCTTGTTTCTGTCGTCTCAAACCGTTTGAAGACTTCCGCGATGACATTTCCAAGGAATCCTTTTTTGAATGGGTCGATGATCGGACGGTTCTTCAGTTCTGCCGCGACATCTGTTCCTTTTTCAAGGAAGTACTTGTCCGGCGTCGCTTCTTGAAGGTTCGTCATCGTTGGTTCGTTCAAGTAAGGGAACGTCGTTGGGAGGATCTCGTTGAAGATCAACTTACCGACTGTTGTAATCAATAATTTCTCGTTTTGCTCTTCCGTGAATGTCGGGTTCTTGAGAACGCCGGCTGGAATCGCAACACGTGTATGGAAGTGCGCATAACCATTTTGGTAAGCGATGAGCGCTTCATTCACTGTCGAGAAGATTTTACCTTCGCCGATCGCGTTTTCGCGCTCGAGCGTGAGGTAGTAGTTACCGAGGACCATATCCTGCGATGGTGTAACAACAGGTTTACCGTCTTTCGGGTTCAAGATGTTTTGTGCAGCGAGCATGAGAAGACGTGCTTCTGCTTGTGCTTCTGCTGAAAGTGGTACGTGAACCGCCATTTGGTCACCATCGAAATCGGCGTTGTACGCCGTACATACGAGTGGGTGAAGGCGAATCGCGCGTCCTTCGACGAGCGTTGGTTCGAATGCCTGGATACCGAGACGGTGAAGTGTCGGTGCACGGTTCAAGAGAACCGGATGCTCACGGATGACTTCTTCGAGGACATCCCAGATTTCAGGTTGAACGCGCTCGATTTTCCGTTTCGCACTCTTAATGTTCGGTGCGATGCCACGAGAGACGAGTTCTTTCATGACGAACGGTTTGAAGAGCTCAAGGGCCATTTCTTTTGGAAGACCACATTGATACATCTTCAGGTTTGGACCAACGACGATAACCGAACGACCAGAGTAGTCGACACGTTTACCGAGCAAGTTTTGACGGAAACGTCCTTGTTTCCCTTTCAACATGTGTGAAAGTGATTTAAGTGGACGGTTACCTGGTCCAGTGACTGGACGACCACGACGACCGTTATCGATCAAAGCATCGACTGCTTCTTGAAGCATCCGTTTTTCATTCTGAACGATGATGTTCGGAGCGCCAAGGTCAAGAAGACGCTTGAGACGGTTGTTACGGTTGATGACGCGGCGGTACAAGTCGTTCAAGTCAGACGTTGCGAAACGTCCGCCATCGAGTTGAACCATCGGACGAAGTTCCGGTGGGATGACTGGAAGTACTTCAAGCACCATCCATTCTGGATTGTTGCCTGAGTTACGGAACGCATCGAGGACTTCAAGGCGTTTGATCGCACGCGTACGACGTTGTCCTTGAATCATACGAAGCTCTTCACGTAATGCAGCGACTTCTTTATCGAGTTCTACGTCACGGAGCAATTTACGAACTGCTTCCGCACCCATTTCAGCAGTGAACGAACGACCGAACTTCTCACGATAGGCACGGTATTCTTTCTCTGAAAGGAGTTGTTTCTTCTCAAGTGTCGATTCGCCTGGATCTGTGACGACGTACGACGCGAAGTAGATGATCTCTTCTAACGCACGCGGTGACATGTCGAGGACGAGTCCCATACGGCTAGGAATTCCTTTGAAGTACCAGATGTGCGAAACCGGTGCTGCGAGCTCGATGTGACCCATGCGCTCACGACGGACTTTCGACTTCGTGACTTCAACGCCACAGCGGTCACAAATGATTCCTTTATAGCGGATCCGTTTGTATTTACCACAGTAACATTCCCAGTCTTTTGTTGGACCAAAGATACGTTCACAGAACAAACCGTCTTTCTCCGGTTTGAGTGTACGATAGTTGATCGTCTCCGGCTTTTTCACTTCCCCGAAAGACCATGAACGGATCTTTTCGGGGGAAGCGAGGCCGATTTGCATATATTCAAATCTATTAACATCTACCAAGGGGTGGACCTCCCTTTCGCTTATTCCTCTTCAGTAACAACTGGTGCGACAGGCGCTTGAACTTCTTCGAGTGCTGGAGTCGCGTTCGGGATATTGTCCTCGTCTTCGTCGCGCATTTCGATTTCTTCATCATCAGCAGACATCATCTTGACGTCCATACCGAGTGATTGAAGCTCTTTAATGAGGACTCGGAACGATTCCGGTACGCCCGGTTGTGGTACATTCTCACCTTTGACGATTGCTTCGTATGCTTTAACACGACCGATCGTGTCATCCGACTTGATTGTAAGGATCTCTTGGAGTGTGTAGGCTGCGCCGTATGCTTCAAGTGCCCATACTTCCATCTCACCGAAACGCTGACCACCGAACTGGGCTTTACCACCGAGCGGTTGTTGTGTAACGAGTGAGTATGGTCCTGTCGAACGTGCGTGAAGTTTATCATCGACCATGTGAGCAAGTTTAATCATATACATGACACCGACAGAGATGCGGTTATCGAACGCTTCACCCGAACGACCATCATAAAGGACAGTCTTCGCGTCGCGATCCATACCTGCTTCTTCAATCGTTGCCCAAACATCTTCCTCACGCGCACCATCGAATACCGGTGATGCGACTTTGATGCCGAGTTGACGTGCTGCCATCCCGAGGTGAAGCTCGAGCAACTGCCCGATGTTCATCCGTGATGGAACCCCAAGTGGGTTCAACATGATGTCAATTGGCGTACCGTCTGGCATGTACGGCATGTCTTCTTCTGGAAGGATACGCGAGATAACACCTTTGTTACCGTGACGACCCGCCATTTTGTCACCCTCGTGAATCTTACGCTTCTGAACGATGTAAGCACGGATCAACTGGTTGACACCAGGTGAGAGCTCGTCCCCATTATCGCGGTCGAAGATTTTGACGTCGAGGATGATTCCATCACCACCGTGTGGTACACGGAGAGATGTATCACGGACTTCACGTGCTTTTTCACCGAAGATTGCATGAAGAAGACGTTCTTCCGCTGTCAATTCCGTTACACCCTTCGGCGTAACTTTACCGACGAGGATATCGCCGTCCTTGACTTCCGCACCGACGCGGATGATTCCGCGATCGTCGAGGTTTTTCAAGGCATCATCACCGACGTTCGGAATATCACGTGTGATTTCTTCCGGTCCGAGTTTCGTATCACGCGACTCACATTCGTATTCTTCGATGTGGATCGATGTGTAGACGTCGTCTTTGACAAGACGCTCACTCATGATGACAGCATCCTCATAGTTGTAACCATCCCATGTCATGAAACCGACGAGTACGTTACGACCAAGCGCAAGTTCCCCACCGTCCATCGATGGACCATCTGCAAGGATCTCGCCTTTATCGACTGGGTCGCCTGCTTTGATGATTGGTTTTTGGTTATAACACGTTCCTTGGTTAGAACGGATGAATTTTTGAATCTTGTAACGGTCGAGTTCCCCTTCAACGATGTTGCCATCGACTTCCGTCGTACGACGGACAAGGATTTCACGCGCCGTGACACGCTCAGCGATCCCTGCGTGCTTCGCAACGACAGCGGCTCCTGAGTCTTTCGCAGACACGTACTCCATTCCTGTACCGACAATCGGAGATTCCGGGTTCAGAAGTGGGACGGCCTGACGTTGCATGTTCGCTCCCATGAGGGCACGGTTCGAGTCATCGTTCTCAAGGAACGGGATACAAGCCGTTGCGGCAGATACAACCTGCTTCGGTGAAACGTCCATGTAATCGACACGTGCTGGTTCGACAGACAAGTTTTGTCCACGGAAACGTGAAAGGACGTGTGAATCTTTAAACGTCTTCTCTTCCGTCAACAACATGTTTGCCTGTGCGACGACGTAGAGATCCTCTTCGTCAGCAGTCATGTAGTGGATTTCATCCGTGACGACGCCCGTTTCCGGATCGACACGACGATATGGCGCTTCGATGAAGCCGTACTCATTGACCTTCGCGTACGAAGACAACGAGTTGATCAAACCGATGTTTGGTCCCTCTGGCGTTTCGATCGGACACATACGGGAATAGTGCGAGTAGTGTACGTCACGAACTTCGAAACCAGCGCGCTCACGTGTCAAACCACCAGGTCCGAGTGCTGAAAGACGACGTTTGTGCGTCAATTCCGCAAGCGGGTTCGTTTGGTCCATGAACTGAGACAACTGCGAGCTACCGAAGAACTCTTTAATCGATGCGATAACTGGACGAATGTTGATCAATGCCTGTGGCGTGATCGCATTCTGATCCTGAATCGACATCCGTTCCTTAACGACACGTTCCATCCGTGAGAGACCGATCCGGAATTGGTTCTGGAGCAGCTCACCGACTGAACGAAGACGACGGTTACCGAGGTGGTCGATATCGTCTGTCGTACCGACTTCATGCAACAAGTTAAAGAAGTAGTTGATGGAAGCAATCATGTCAGCAGGCGTGATGTGCTTGATGTCACGATCGATGTTACCGTTACCGATGATATTGATGATGCGTTCACCTTCAGCATCGTCCGGTGCGAACACCTTGATTGACTGTAAGTTGAAAGCCTCACCCTGCGTCACGCCGCCTGTAGGCGTCGCTTCGATGTAACCAACGGATCCTTCGAGGAATGGAAGGACTTTATCGAGCATACGACGATCAAGGACCGTTCCTGCTTCCGCGATGACTTCACCTGTCTCAGGATCAACAAGCGTTTCCGCGAGTTTTTGACCGAAGAGACGGTTCTTAAGATGAAGCTTTTTATTGATTTTATAACGACCAACGTTTGCCAAATCATAACGTTTCGGGTCAAAGAAGCGCGACACGAGCAACGCTTTTGCGTTTTCGACTGTCGGCGGCTCTCCCGGACGTAGACGCTCATAAATCTCGATGAGGGCTTTTTCCGTTGATTCCGTATTATCTTTTTCAAGTGAATTCCGGAGGTACTCATCATCACCGAGAAGATCGATGATTTCCTGATCCGTACCGAAACCAAGAGCACGTAAAAGAACCGTTACTGGAATCTTACGCGTGCGATCAATGCGAACATAAACGATGTCTTTCGCGTCTGTCTCGAGCTCGAGCCATGCACCACGGTTTGGGATGACTGTCGCGGAGAATCCACGCTTACCGTTCTTATCTAACTTATTGTTGTAATAAACACTTGGCGAACGAACAAGCTGCGAAACGATTACGCGCTCCGCTCCATTGATGATGAATGTTCCCGACTCCGTCATAAGCGGGAAGTCACCCATGAAGACTTCTTGTTCTTTCAATTCACCCGTCTCTTTATTTTGAAGACGGACTTTAACGCGTAGTGGTGCCGAATAGGTCACGTCGCGCTCTTTCGATTCATCGATCGAATACTTCGGCTCTCCGAGCGAGTAGTCGATGAATTCTAATACGAGATTCCCTGTGAAATCGGAAATCGGCGAAATGTCATGAAACATCTCACGAAGACCTTCCCGCAGGAACCACTCATACGAATTCGTTTGAATCTCGATTAAGTTTGGAAGTTCCAATACTTCGCTGATACGTGCATAGCTTCTTCTCTGACGGTGACGACCGTACTGAACAAGTTGACCAGTCAACTGATTCACCTCTCAGACCCACTTCTTCTTATAGAGAAGGACGGGTGTAATATCGAACATTGAAGCCATTTTTTGATTGATAAGCGCAAAAAAGCGACGTCTTGTCTACTCAATCATCTGTAGTCGAGAACGCCAGCTGCTTTCAAACATCTTATCCAAAAATCACTCCAATGGCATTTTATAATACTATCATAGACACAACATGCGGTCAACGACAAATCCTTCGATTTGTCAAGACCGAATTGATTTAAATATCGAGTACCCTTTATCGCGGGTAACTGTCTCACACATACCGAATACGTCTTCCATCAATTTCTTCGCTGATGGTCCACCTTGTTTCTTTTGAATGACGACCCAAAGCTCGCCGCCGACGACAAGGTGATCATACGCTTCCCGGAGAATACGATGAACGACCGTTTTTCCCGCCCGAATCGGTGGATTCGTCACGATCGCTGCGAATGTCGATTCGCCTACCCCATCATACCCGTCACTCACACCGGTCGTCACGGAAACACCGTTCGCGCGCGCATTGTCTGCCGCTAGTTCGAGCGCCCGTTCATTGACATCGATCAAGTGCGCCGGACGACCCGTCGACTTCGAAAGCGCGATGCCCATCGGTCCGTATCCGCAACCGACATCCAAGATGTCTCCCGCTACAGCCGGTTCCGTGAATGCCTCGATCAACAGACGGGAACCAAAATCGATTCCGTTCTTCGAAAAGACACCATGGTCCGATGTAAAGCGGAGCGTCTGACCACGCAGGACATATTCCCACGTCTTCGGATCTCGTTTCGATGAAGGGTCATTCGTATAATAATGATCCGCCATGTTTCCTTCCCCTCTCATGTAAAAGATGAAAACAAAAGAAGCTCGCAATGCGAGCTTCTCTTGTTTCTACGGAAGAAGAAAATTACTTAACTTCTACAGTAGCGCCAACTTCTTCAAGCTTAGCTTTCATTGCTTCAGCGTCTTCTTTCGAAACGCCTTCTTTAACTGGTGCTGGAGTTCCGTCTACGAGAGCTTTCGCTTCTTTAAGACCGAGACCAGTCAATTCGCGAACTGCTTTGATGACGTTGATTTTACCAGATCCAGCGTTAGTAAGGATAACGTCGAATTCAGTTTGCTCTTCAGCTGCTGCGCCTGCGCCAGCACCTGCAACTGCTACTGGAGCTGCTGCTGATACGCCGAATTCTTCTTCGATTGTTTTTACGAGTTCGTTAAGTTCAAGAACAGTCATGCCCTTGAGGTCTTCGATAAATTGCTCTTTGTTGAAAGCCATTATGGTTTTCCTCCTTTGATTTAGCCCACGTTGGGGTGTGAAAATTGTGTTGGTTGCCTATCCCGCTAAGCAGAAATTAAGCAGATTGTTCTTCTTTTTGCTCTGCGATTGCGTTCGTTGCCACCGCGAGTCCACGGATTGGCGCTTGAAGCACGCTGAGGAGCATCGAAAGGAGACCTTCGCGTGATGGAAGTTCCGCAAGGGCTTTGACATCTTCTACTGAAGTGACTTTGCCTTCGATGATACCACCTTTAAGTTCGAGAGCCTTGTGCGTTTTAGCGAAGTCGTTCAAGATCTTAGCTGGCGCGATAACGTCTTCATTGCTGAAGGCGATCGCACTAGGACCTGTGAAGACTTCATCAAGACCTTCGAGGTTGCTTTGAACTGCCGCGCGGCGGAGGAGACCGTTTTTGTAAACTTTGAATTCAACGCCCGCTTCGCGGAGTTGTTTACGAAGTTCAGTGACTTCTTCTACTGTGAGACCACGGTAGTCGACGACAACTGTTCCTGCGCTCGCTTGGAGTTTCTCAGCGATCTCAGATACGAGATCCGCTTTGACAGCGATAACTTTTTCGTTTGCCATTTCTGTTGCACCTCCTGGTAGATGAAATGTACCGGTGCGAGGGGCTGCTCGATTTCAAATAAAAAGCCTCCGTCTGCAGAGCAGAGGAGGCGTAATCGTCAAAAAGGATACCTGAACAAACAGGCTCTCTGAGCAAGAACACCTCGGAAGGATTTATGCCCATGTGAGCACCTTCTGTCTACGGTATGTCGAAATATATCAACGTTTTATACTGTAACAGCGTTCTTAGAACGTTGTCAAGTTCGTTTTAGACGAAATTATTTCGCGAAGTCAGCTGAAGATACTTTTACACCAGGACCCATTGTAGAAGCGATCGCGATGTTCTTAAGGTATACACCTTTAGCAGTAGCAGGCTTAACTTTTACGAGAGTTTCGATAACTGTGTTGATGTTATCAACGAGTTTCTCGTTATCGAATGATTTTTTACCGACAGGAACGTGGATGTTACCTGATTTGTCGACACGGTACTCAACTTTACCAGCTTTGATATCGTTGATTGCTTTTGTGACGTCAAATGTAACTGTACCTGTTTTCGGGTTTGGCATGAGGCCTTTTGGTCCGAGAACGCGACCAAGTTTACCAACTTCACCCATCATGTCTGGTGTCGCGACGATAACGTCGAAGTCGAACCATCCTTGTTGGATTTTGTTGATGTACTCAGCATCACCAGCGTAATCTGCTCCAGCAGCTTCCGCTTCTTTTAATTTCTCACCTTTCGCGAAGACGAGAACTTTTTGTGTTTTACCAGTACCGTGTGGCAATACGACTGCTCCACGGATTTGTTGGTCTGCTTTCTTCGGATCTACTCCGAGACGAACAGCCAATTCGATAGTCTCATCGAATTTCGCAGTTGCAGATTTTTTAGTCAAATCTACAGCTTCTGCGAGTTCGTATGAAACCGTACGATCGATAAGCTTAGCAGCTTCTTTGTACTTCTTACCCATTTTAGGTTCCTCCTTTGTGGTTGTGCGGAAAATCCTCCCACATAATGAAAGGGTAGCAGGCTTCAAGAAACTATCCGCCTGCGACCCTCATCGTTGTTCATGGTAATCAAAAAGACATTAGTCTTCGATTACGATACCCATAGAACGTGCAGTACCTTCAACCATCAACATTGCTGTTTCAACAGATGATGCGTTAAGGTCTGGCATTTTTGTTTCAGCGATTTCACGAACTTTGTCACGTTTGACAGTCGCTACTTTCTTACGGTTCGGTTCACCTGAACCACTCTCAATTCCAGCTGCTTTCTTCAAGAGAACTGCTGCTGGAGGAGTTTTAGTGATGAATGTGAATGAACGATCTTCAAAAACCGTGATGACTACAGGGATAATCAAGCCGGCTTGGTCTTGTGTACGAGCGTTGAACTCTTTACAGAAGCCCATGATGTTCACACCTGCTTGACCGAGTGCCGGTCCAACTGGTGGAGCTGGGTTTGCTTTGCCCGCAGGAATTTGAAGTTTTACGAGTTTCATAACCTTCTTCGCCACGAGACACACCTCCTTAATTCTTTAATGTGGTTTAATTGGACGTTGCGCGTCCTCCCACTCATTCTATTCGACGAGTTATTTATCGAAATAAGCACAACATCAAACACGAAAAATTGTATCATTAAAACAAAACATTCGCAATAGGAAACTTAATCGATTTTATCGACCTGTGCGAAATCAAGCTCGACCTTCGTTTCGCGACCGAACATATCAACAGAGACTTTCATTTTCTCAGCATCTGTATCAAGCTCCTCGATCGTACCTTCGAGATTTTCGAAAGCTCCTTCTTTGATTCGGACGATTTGTCCGAGTGAGAAGTCGTAACGGCTCTTCAGATCGACGAGACCCATTGATCCAAGGATGTTTTCTGCTTCTTCCGGAAGGAGCGGTGTCGGTTTTGAACCGCCGCCGACTGATCCGAGGAAGCCCGTGACGTTCGGAGTATTCCGGACGACATACCAGGAATCATCCGTCATGACCATCTCAACGAGGACATACCCCGGGAAGATCTTGACTTCACGTTCCTTGATTTTCGTTTCTCCCTTTTTGTTCGTTACTTCTTCTTGTACCGTTTCAATCGGAACGAGTACACGGAAGATTTTTTCGTCCATGTTCATGGATTCAATCCGACGTTCAAGGTTCGCCTTGACGTTATTTTCGAATCCGGAATACGTTTGGACGACAAACCATTGTTTCTCCATGGTAGGCCACCTCTTCTTTTTACTTAATCAACCAGCTCATCAATGCGCTAAGCCCTGAATCGACGCCGAAGATGAAGACACCCATGAAGATCACCATACCGATGACCGTCAATGTGTATTTCGTCAGCTCTTTCCGTTTTGGCCAGCTCGTCTTTTTCAATTCATTCCATACGTCACGCAAAAATTTCATCGTACTTTCCCTCCAGGATGTAATAAATCGGGACAGATGAAGCCTTATTTCGCTTCTTTATGAATCGTATGCGCGTTACAACGACGGCAGAATTTCTTCAATTCCAAGCGGACAGTGACGTCCTCTTTTTTCATCGTCGTATAGTCGCGGGCACCGCAATTATCACAAGCAAGGCCTACTTTCTTCGCCATCTCAAAGTCCTCCTTCTTTGCCACTCTTCTCTTCTGTTGAGGTACTTTCCTTCCGAAAAAGAGCGTAAAAAAAAACGCCTATGAGCGGCGTCTCGCTAGTAAGGCGCTAGTTATACAGTAGCATAGGAAGGGATTACGGTCAATCTACCTCTCTGTTAGACCGTCATCTTTCGTGCTTCGAGATAACGCTCAAGCTTGCGCTTGACGCGTTGCAAGGCATTGTCGATCGATTTGACATGACGATCGAGGTCGTCAGAGATTTCCTGATACGTCCGTCCGTCAAGATAGAGCGCGAGGACTTTGCGTTCAAGGTCGCTTAAAATTTCATCTATCTTCGATTCAATGTCTGCATATTCTTCCCGGTTGACGATCAAGATTTGTGGGTCAGAAGGTGCTGTCGACGTAATGATATCGAGTAACGTCCGCTCCGATTCATCGTCATAGATCGGTTTATCGAGTGAGATGTAAGAGTTCAACGGGATATGTTTCTGACGTGTCGCCGTCTTGATCGCAGTGATCATCTGTCTCGTAATGCATAATTCGGCAAATCCTTTAAACGAGGCAAGCTTATCCGTTCGGTAATCCCGTACCGCCTTATAGAGACCGATCATTCCTTCTTGAATGATGTCTTCGCGGTCTGCCCCGATCAAAAAGTAAGAACGGGCTTTGGCGCGCACGAAATTTCGATACCGCTCGATCAAAAATTCGAGCGCATCGCTGTTGTCGAACTCTTTCGCTTGTTCTACAAGCGCTTCATCGGTCATGCACCCAAACTGGTCGAACGAAACCAAACTCATCCTGTATCCCTCCAAGCATCATTGACGAATAGTTCAATTGTTTTTAATTATACAATAATTACCTGTCGCACGACAATGAAAATTGGCATGACCTCTTTTGTTGTATCCAAAATGTATCTTTTCATAAAAAACACCGTTCTTCCAAAGTAGGAAAAACGGTGATTTGCTCATGCGAATGGTTCATATCATGTATCTGAATTCTTTCGACGACGGATCGCTTCTAAACGTGCGACGACGTCTTCTGGTAAATCAATCTTCGAGCGCGGTTGAGCCGTCGTCTTCGCAGACGTCGTCTGTTGTTTGATGACAGCGACTGCCGCTTTCCACTCTCGCCGGAGCTCTTGCGCCGATATGCGGAGTGCTCCGAGCGTGAAGATGACCCACTGCTCCGTATAATCATTCGTCGCTACCGTTAACTTGACCCGGATATCTTGTAGCCAATCAGCAGCTGTCTTTTCAATCCATTCATCTGCCGTCTCGTTCTCCCGTGTGTAGACGATATCAATCCCGCTTTTTTGCATCCGGGATTCACGTCCCGGTTGAAGATAGGCATCGAAGACGATCGTAACGCTGAGACCTGTGACAGCTTGGTATTCCGCCATCGCATGAATCAGCCGTTCCCGTGCCAATTCAAAATCTTGCTCCCGCAACGTCCGAAATTCTGGCCATGCGCCAATGATATTATAGCCATCTACGATGAGACGATCATATTTCATCGCGCATACGGCTTTCTAGTCCGGTAGACTTCATATAGTAATAACGAAGCAGCAACCGATGCGTTGAGCGATGTGACATGTCCCGCCATCGGGAGGTGGACGAGGAAATCACATTTCTCACGGACGAGCCGGCTCATTCCTTTTCCTTCACTTCCAATGACGATTCCGAGTGGCATCGTCCCATCAAGTGTCCGGTAGTCATCACTTTCGCGCGCATCCGTTCCGACGAACCAGATGCCTTGTTTCTTTAGATCCTCCATCGTCCGCGCAAGGTTCGTCACGCGAACGACAGGAATATGTTCGATCGCGCCTGTTGATGCTTTTGCGACGACTTGCGTCAATCCGACTGATCGACGCTTCGGAATGATGATCCCGTGTGCCCCGACAGCATCTGCTGTCCGCAAGATTGATCCGAGATTATGCGGATCCTCGAGTTCATCGAGTAGGATCAAGAGCGGTGTTTCGTCCTTTTGACGCGCGAGCTCAAAGATGTCTTCCATCTCGGCGTACTCATACGCCGCTACCGCTGCGACGACACCTTGGTGATTTTCCGTTCCGGCTAAACCCGTTAACCGCGAACGCGGGACGAGCTGGATTTGAATCCCTGCTTCCTGCGCCATCGCGTGGATGACGGCAAGTGGTCCTTTTTGTTGTCCTTCCTGCAGAAACAGCTTGTTCATCTCTCGTCCGCTCCGTAATGCTTCTAGAACCGGATTTCGACCCGACAAGAAATCTTGTCCTTCTTCGAGCGGTTCGATCGCGACTGGCTGTTCCTTGACCGGAGCGGCTTTTCGTTTCTCTTGTGCTGGACGCTGTGCCTTCGTTTTTGGCTTCGCGCTTGTAGCCTTAGGATTCGTCTGTTTTTTCGGCTTCGAGTAATTCGAACGCTTGTCCGATGAGTTCTTCAAGGCGATCCCCTCCTTCTGAAAGATAAATATAACCGAGTAATGCTTCAAATGCTGTCGCGTAGCGATACGTGTGGACGTCTGTACTCTTCGGGATGGAACCGGATTTCGCGTTCTTCCCGCGCCGGACGACCGCTGCCTCTTCTTCCGTCAACGCATCCGTGTTCAACCAGTGCGTCACGACCGTCGCTTGTGCTTGTGCCCGAACGTACCGGACAGCTGCTTTGTGCAACTCGCCCGGCTTCACATAACCTTGTTCGAGCAATCGCTCCCGCACACGAATCTCATAGACGACATCGCCCATGTACGCTAACGCGAGTGCATTCAGTTGTTTGTAGTTCTTCATCCGCGCTTCCACCGCATCCCTTGTGCTGTATCTTCGAGCAGAATGCCTTGGTCACGTAGTTGGTCGCGGATTGCGTCCGCTCGTGCGAAGTCACGATTTTGACGGGCTGTGTTCCGCTCTTCGATCAACTGTTCGACTTCTTCATCGAGTAAGCCTTTATCAACTGTCAACGTCACACCTAGGACGCCTGATAATTCCGAGAAGAGTGCGAGGAACTGTTCGAGAACCTGTTTCGATACATGCGCTTCTCCGAGGTATAGGTTGGCTTCTTTCGAGAGATCAAACAAATCCGTCACCGCGTTCGCTGTATTGAAATCATCATCCATCGATGTGATGAAGTGTTCCTTGATTGCCGCTAGACGATTCAACCACTTCTCTTCACCTGTTCCGAGATCAGCCGTCATGTCAAGTCGGTGTTCAATGTTTGCGACCGACTCCCGGATCCGTGCGAGACCATTCGCTGCTTGGTCGATCAGTTCACGACTGTAGTTGATCGGATGACGATATTGAACCGACAACATGAAGAATCGTAACACCATCGGATCGACCGCTTGGATTGCTTCATGGACCGTCAGGAAGTTACCGAGCGACTTCGACATCTTCTCATTTTCGATGTTCAAGAACCCGTTATGCATCCAGTAGTTCGCGAACTTCTGAGAATTGCATGCTTCCGACTGAGCGATCTCATTCTCATGGTGCGGGAACTTCAAGTCTTGTCCACCGGCATGGATATCGATCGTCTCTCCGAGGTATTTCTTCGCCATCGCCGAGCACTCGATGTGCCAGCCTGGTCGCCCTTCGCCCCACGGACTCGTCCATGCCGGCTCGCCTGGTTTTGCTGCTTTCCAGAGCACGAAATCAAGCGGATCTTCTTTTTTCTCTCCGACTTCGATTCGTGCACCTGCACGCAACTCGTCGATCGACTGTTGGCTTAATTGTCCGTAATCCTTGAAACTACGCGTCCGGAAGTAGACATCCCCGCTTGAAGCGTAGGCATTGCCTTTTTCAACAAGGACTTCGATGAATGCGATGATATCGTCCATCGTTTCCGTGACGAGTGGATGGATGTCCGCTTTTTGGACATTCAAGGCGCCCGTATCCGCGTGATAAGCTTCAATGAAACGTTTCGTCAACGCATGATAATCTTCTCCGAGTTCGTTTGCTGTCCGGATGATCTTATCGTCGACGTCCGTGAAGTTCGAGACGTATTTGACCTCATATCCGCGGTATGTGAAGTAGCGACGGACTGTATCGAAGACGATCGCTGGACGTGCATTGCCGATATGAATGTAGTTGTAAACCGTCGGACCACAGACATACATCTTGACCTTTCCTTCTTCTAATGGTTTAAATGGTTCCTTTTTTCCGGTCATGCTGTTGTACAGTTGAATCATGACGTCGCCCTCCTTTAATCCGTTCAATTTCTTGTTTTAATACTTCTAGTTCCATTTCAATCCGCTCTTGGCATTCGCTGACCGGATCCGGGAAACGATGATCAAGTGGTGCTTCGACCTTCATGCCGTCTTGAATGACGACACGTCCCGGAATGCCGACGACGGTCGCATTTGGAGGAACGTGTTTTAAGACGACGGAACTGGCACCGATTTTTGAGTATGCCCCGATCGTGATATCACCTAGGACACGAGCACCGGCAGAGACAAGTACGCCGTCTTCAATCGTCGGATGACGCTTTCCTGTTTCTTTCCCCGTTCCGCCGAGTGTCACGCCTTGAAACAACGTGACGTCATCGCCAATGATCGTCGTCTCACCAATGACGACACCCATCCCATGGTCAATAAAGAATCGGCGTCCAATCGTCGCTCCTGGATGAATCTCGATGCCTGTCAAAAAGCGACTGAATTGCGAAATCAATCGACCGAGCAAGCGAAACTTCGCGTTCCAGAGCCGATGGGCCAGGCGATGCATCCAAATCGCATGTAAGCCCGGGTATGTCAAAATGACTTCTAACGTGCTGCGGGCAGCTGGATCTTGCTCAAACACATTGCGGATATCTTCTCGCATCCGTGTCATATACGTTCTCCTTTCCATAAGAAAAAGCGCCTCCATGCATTGCTGCACAGAGACGCTAACGAAGCGCGGTCCCACTCTGTTTGGACGATTGACTCGTCCCTCTCGACGTCCGTTAACGCCGGAGATACGTCTGCGCCTACTCTCACGGATTTCGGGCAGCACTCAGAGGGGCATTTCATGATTCGCTTCTTCAAGCCCTCGCACCATTCGAGCTTGTCTCTGGAGAAGAAGACTCATCGTTACTTTCCTCGTCTACGCTTTCGTTATTCTGCTTCAAGCCGTGCAAGCACACGGTCTTTTCCTAGTAAATGAATCGTGTTCGGGAGTTCTGGACCATGCGTCTGTCCTGTCGTCGCGACACGAATTGGCATGAATAAGTTCTTTCCTTTTTGACCAGTCGCTTTTTGCGTCGCTTTGATCGATGCTTTAATTGCTTCTGGTGTCCACTCTTCGAGAGCACGTAACTGGTTCGCGAATTCTGCAAGTACAGTCGGAACCGTCTCGCCACTCAAGACAGTGTTTGCCTCTTCATCATACACCACTTCGTCCTCAAAGAACATCTCTGAAAGCTTGACGATTTCCGCGCCATGCGTCATCTGTTCGCGGTATAACGCGACGAGATCACGTGCCCAAGCGAGCTCTTCTTCTGAAGGTGACGCTTCGATGCGACCTGCTTCTTGTAGGAACGGAAGACTGGCTTCGAATACTTCTTCGAACGATTGATGTTTCATGTACTGGCTATTGATCCAAGCCAATTTGTTTTGGTCAAAGACAGCTGGACTCTTCGATAGACGATCCGCGTCAAAGATTTCGATGAACTCTTCTTTTGTGAAGATCTCTTGTTCGCCGACTGGTGACCAACCGAGAAGCGTGATGAAGTTGAGCAATGCTTCCGGGAGATAACCGAGCTCTTTATACTGCTCGATATACTGAATGATCGAGTGATCACGTTTCGAGAGTTTCTTGTGTGATTCGTTGACGATCAATGTCATGTGACCGAACGTCGGGTATTCCCAACCGAACGCATCATAGATCATCATCTGTTTCGGTGTGTTCGAAATATGATCATCCCCACGAAGAACATGACTGATCGCCATCAAGTGATCGTCGATGACGACGGCAAAGTTATACGTCGGAATGCCGTCTTTTTTGACGATGACCCAGTCACCGAAGTCTTTTGATTCGAATGAGACGTCGTCTTTAACGATATCATTCCATGTATACGTGACATCTTCCGGTACACGAATCCGAATGGACGGTGTGCGACCTTCTGCGCGGAACGCTTCTTCTTGTTCTGCTGTCAGGTTACGGTGTGCCCCTGAGTAACGTGGTGCTTCTCCACGTGCGATTTGTGCTTCGCGTTCTGCTTCGAGCTCTTCCGATGTCATGTAGCAACGGTAAGCAAGTCCTTTTTCAAGTAACTCGTCCGTGTACTTTTGATAGATATCGAGACGCTCCATTTGTGAATAAGGACCGTACTCGCCACCGCGATCTGGACCTTCGTCCCAATCGACACCGAGCCACTCGAGGTTCTTCATTTGACTCTCGACACCGCCTGCGATGTTCCGCTTTTGGTCCGTATCCTCGATTCGTAATACCATCTTACCGCCTAAGTGGCGCGCAAACAGATAGTTAAATAATGCAGTCCGGGCATTCCCGATATGCAAGTGTCCTGTTGGACTTGGGGCATAACGTACTCGTACTTCTGCCATTGCCAATCACTCCTTCGACTAAAATTCGCTTATCTAGTATACCTTATTCTTCGATTCGTTTCAGTAGAATCACTGCTTGACAAGCGATTCCCTCTTCTCGCCCCGTAAAACCTAACCATTCCGTTGTCGTTGCCTTGACATTGATCTGTTCAATGTCCGCTTCGAGTAATTCCGCGATTCGCGCACGCATCGTGTCGATGTACGGACGAAGCTTTGGTGCCTGTGCGATGACTGTCGCATCTAGGTTGCCAAGCGCGTAGCCCTGTTGTTTAACGAGCGCGTAGACATGCTGCAGCAATTTTGCTGAATCGGCATCCTTGAATTCCGGATCCGTGTCCGGAAAATGTTTTCCGATATCTCCTGCTGCGATTGCACCAAGTGCCGCGTCGGCAATCGTATGTAACAAGACGTCTGCATCCGAATGACCGAGCAATCCTTTCGTGTGCGGAATCTCGATGCCGCCTAAAATCAATTTCCGATCCTCTGCAAAGGCATGTACATCAAAACCTTGTCCAATTCGAATCATCGTCATTTCCCTCGTTTCATTAGAATCGCTTCACCGAACCATAGATCGTCCGGTGTCGTCATCTTGATATTTTCGTAGTGACCGTGGACGATCGTTACTTTTCCTCCGTCCCATTCTATCAAACTTGCATCATCGGTTCCTAGGTATTTCGTTGTCGCTTTTTCGTGAACCGTGCGAATCGTCGCAAGATCAAACGCTTGTGGTGTCTGCGCTGCCATCAGGTGTTCCCGCGGGACGGTCTCGCTGATATGGTTCGCTTCAACCCGTTTGACGGTGTCTTTGATCGGCACGGCAAGAATCGCTGCCTGATCTAGGACAGCCGCCTGGACGACCGCATGAATCGCTGCTTGTGAAATAAACGGTCGGGCCCCATCATGGATCAGAACGATTCCTTCGCCTTCTAACGCTTCAAGACCACGGAGCACACTTTCCTGACGTTCGGTACCACCCGCGACAAGTCTAATCGATGTCTTATAAGACGCGATAATACTTGTAAACCATTCCTGTTCTAGTGGATTGATCGCGAGGACGATTTCCGTACATGCCGGATCTGCCTCGAAGACATCCAGTGTCCAAGCAATGATTGGACGGTCTCTTAGTTCAAGCATCAATTTATTACGATCTGCGCCCATCCGCTTACCGGCACCGGCAGCGGGGATGACGACGCGATATGTGGCTGTAGACATCCCATTCCCTCTTTTCTCTCTCACTGATCATCGTGATCCATTCCATCACACCGAAAACGGACTCGATCATGAAATCGAATCCGTTGCGGGGTCTATCCGAATGCCTCTCGATGTCTCTCTAGGCATAGTGTCTCATTTTTCTTGTGGTTTCGCAAAAATCATTCGTCCAGCTGACGTCTGCAAGACACTCGTGACGACAACGCCAATCGTTTTCGAAATGAGGTGTTTTCCGCCTTCGACGACGACCATCGTCCCATCTTCGAGATAGGCAATGCCCTGTTTTTGTTCTTTTCCTTCCTTGATGACAAGAACGGTCATCTCTTCTCCTGGAATGACGACTTGTTTGACGGCATTCGCCAGGTCATTGATGTTAAGAACAGGAACATGTCGGACTTCACAGACTTTGTTCAAGTTATAGTCGTTCGTGACGACGATCCCTTTGACGAGTTCCGCGAGTTTAATCAGTTTGATGTCTACTTCCGGTACATCCTCGAAGTCGCCATCGTAAATTTCGACCTCAACACCGGGAATCTCTTGTAACTCTTTTAAGACATCGAGTCCACGACGTCCACGGTTTCGTTTCAACGTGTCCGAAGAATCGGCGATGTACTGCAACTCCCCAATGACGAATTGCGGAACGATCAGCTTTCCTTCGACGAAACCGGTCTTCGTGATATCCGTGATCCGCCCGTCGATGATGACGCTCGTATCGAGTACCTTACTGTTTGACTTAACTGGGGCGACGACTTCAGGTGCCGTCTTTTTCTCACTTTGGTTGCTACGTAAGAAGATTTTCGTCAATTCATGACGTTTACGATACCCGACTGTAAAGCCGAGATATCCGAATAACGCGGTCACGAAGATCGTTAAGACATTACTGAGGACAGGAATACCTACCAAATCAATCAATGTACTGACGAGGAAAGCCAGTACCAACCCAATCAACAAACCAAATGTTCCAAAAAAGAGATCTGCCACTGGGGCTTTGACGAGCCGTTCTTCTAAAAATCGGAGAAGTCGAATTACCGAATCCGTAATGAATAATCCAATTAATAAGAATATGAGTGCACCAATCGTTCCAGTTACGTATTCGCTCATCAACCACGAGGGGAATGTCGTATTCGTTGCCGTTTCAATTAATTGGAAGAACTGAGGAAGCAACAAGATCCCGAGGGCAAGTCCGAGTAATGCAAAAAATACCCGAATGACGATTTTCAATCTTCTCACCTCCTTTGCTTATTTTAAGTTCATTGTAACATGTACTGATTTGAACTACCTACGCCGGAAGGAGGGGAAACTGTTTACATATCCATTACAGTTCCCCCATTTTTTGCGTCATTCCAGCTTAAAACGGAATCGTTTCACGTAATGCTTCATCCACACTCTCGACACCGACGACCGTAATCCCGTCCGGATACGTCCAACCACCCAAGTTGTTTTTCGGAATGATCGCCCTCGTGAAACCGAGTTTAGCTGCTTCTGCTACACGTTGTTCAATCCGCGATACACGGCGAACCTCACCTGTCAATCCGACTTCACCAATGACGACATCCGTCGGACGCGTCGGCTTGTCACGGAAACTAGAAGCAATTGCCACACAAACGGCCAAGTCAATCGCCGGTTCATCAAGCTTCACACCACCGGCTGCCTTGAGGTACGCATCTTGTGTCTGAAGGAGAAGACCCGACCGTTTCTCAAGCACAGCCATCAATAAGGCTACCTTGTTTTGATCGATTCCGGTCGCCATCCGTCTTGGATTTCCGAATGACGTCGGTGAAATCAGTGCTTGCAGTTCGACAAGGACCGTCCGTGTCCCTTCCATGGAAGCGACGATCGTCGAACCGGATACACCGGACGTCCGCTCCTCGAGGAAAATTTCTGACGGATTCAAGACCTCTTCAAGACCAGACTCCCGCATCTCAAAAATTCCGATCTCATTCGTTGAACCAAATCGGTTTTTGACGGCACGCAGAATCCGGAACGTATGGTGACGTTCGCCTTCGAAATACAAGACAGCATCCACCATGTGCTCCAGTAAACGTGGTCCAGCAATCGAACCCTGTTTCGTGACGTGACCGACGATGAAGATCGCAATACCGCGACTCTTCGCAATTTTCATCAGCATCGCCGTACATTCACGTACCTGTGTCACGCTCCCGGGTGCGGACTGGATTTCATCAATGTAGACGGTTTGAATCGAGTCGATGATTAAAAAACGTGGCTGTTCTTCATCGACGACACGTTCAATCATGTTCATGTCCGTCTCACTCAGGACGAACAAATCCTGTGTCGGTAAGCCAAGCCGTTCCGCGCGCAATTTCGTTTGTTTGAGCGATTCTTCTCCTGAGATGTAGAGCACTTTTTCGCCGCGTTGGGCAAGACGTGCGCTCGTCTGCAATAAGATCGTCGACTTCCCGATCCCCGGATCTCCTCCAACAAGCACCATCGAACCTGGAACGATACCGCCTCCGAGGACACGGTCGAATTCACCACTTCCGGTAAAGACGCGACTCTCTTCTTGCGAGACGATGTTCGCGAGGCGCTCTGGCTTCAATTGTTTTGTCGTCGTATGAACGAAAGCAGCACCGCGCCGCCCTTTTTTCTCTTCGACGACTTCTTCGACCATCGTGTTCCATTCTCCGCACCCGGAACAACGTCCCATCCATTTCGGGGATTCGGTCCCACAGCTTTGACAAACGAATTTTGTTTTTAACTTAGCCAATCGATTCATCCTTTCTGTTTCAAAAAAAGAACCAGCTTCGCTCAGAAAGTGCGAAAGCTGGCCCTGTGCTCAGTGCTTATTCCGTTGCGGCAGAACTTACGTGATTCCGGCGAACGATGAATTCGTTCTCTTCGACATCAAGCGCAACACGTTCTCCTTTTTGGATATCGCCTGCGAGCAATGCTTCTGACAACCGGTCTTCCGCTTCCCGTTGAAGGGCACGACGGATTGGACGTGCGCCGTACTCTGGATCGTATCCGATATCGGCAATCTTCGAGAGGGCAGCTGGTGTCAATTCGAAATGAATTTCCTGTTCAGCCAAACGTTTTTCAAGGGTTTTCGCCATCAACTTCACGATCTCTTCGATGTGTTGTTTCTCGAGTGAGTGGAAGACGATCGTTTCATCAATCCGGTTCAAGAACTCTGGACGGAACGCCCGTTTGAGTTCTTCCATGACTTTATCTTTCATGTCTTTGTATTCGCGATCCGTATCTTCAGAAACAGCGAATCCGACATATTTATTACGTTTAAGGGCACTTGCACCGACGTTCGATGTCATGACGATGATCGTGTTACGGAAATCAACCGTCCGACCTTTCGAGTCTGTTAAGCGTCCATCATCAAGTACTTGCAAGAGAATGTTGAAGACTTCCGGGTGCGCCTTCTCGATTTCATCAAGTAAGATGACCGAGTATGGTTTCCGACGAACTTTTTCCGTCAATTGACCGCCTTCTTCGTAACCGACATATCCTGGAGGTGAACCGACGAGACGGCTCGTTGCATGTTTCTCCATGTACTCTGACATGTCGATCCGGATGATCGCATCCTCATCTCCGAACATCGCTTCGGCAACCGCACGGGCAAGTTCTGTCTTACCAACCCCAGTAGGACCGAGGAAGATGAACGAACCAATCGGACGTTTTGGATCTTTGAGTCCAGCACGTGCGCGACGGATGGCTTTTGAAATTGATTTAACGGCTTCATTTTGTCCGATGACACGATCGTGAAGGATTTCTTCGAGGCGAAGGAGACGATCCGTCTCTTCTTCCGCGATCTTCGTGACCGGTACACCTGTCCAGTTGGCAACGACTTGTGCGATGTCATCTTTTGTGACTTCAAGTTTTTCGTTGCCTTGTTTATTCTGCCATTCCTCTTTCAAACGCTCAAGCTCATCGCGTAATTTTTGTTCCGTATCGCGGAGGCTTGCTGCTTTTTCGAACTCTTGGCTTTGGACCGCTTCGTCCTTGTCCTTACGGATACCTTCGAGTTTTGCTTCGACTTCTTTTAAGTTCGGTGGTGCTGTGTATGAACGCAACCGAACTTTCGATGCCGCTTCATCAATCAAATCGATTGCTTTATCCGGAAGGAAACGATCCGAAATGTATCGATCTGACAATGTGACGGCTTCTTGAATCGCTTCGTCTGTGATCGTCACACGGTGGTGTGCTTCATAACGATCGCGAAGACCAAATAGGATTTGTGTTGCTTCATCCGTTGTTGGCTCTGCGACTTGGATCGGTTGGAAACGACGTTCGAGTGCCGCATCTTTCTCGATGTATTTCCGGTACTCATCAAGAGTCGTTGCTCCGATACACTGGAGTTCGCCTCGTGCGAGCGATGGTTTAAGGATGTTAGATGCATCGATCGCACCTTCTGCTCCACCCGCTCCGATCAATGTATGCAACTCATCGATGAAGAGAATGATGTTCCCCGCTTGACGAATCTCATCCATGACCTTTTTCAAACGATCTTCGAATTCACCACGGTATTTCGTACCAGCGACAAGTGTCCCCATGTCGAGTACCATAACACGTTTATTGCGTAACGTCTCCGGTACTTCATTGTTGATTATTTGTTGAGCGAGACCTTCGACGACAGCCGTTTTACCGACCCCTGGTTCCCCGATCAAGACCGGGTTATTTTTCGTACGGCGGCTCAAGACTTCGATGACACGTTGAATTTCTTTCGCACGACCGATAACTGGATCAAGACGTGTTTCGCGCGCTTGTTGTGTCAAATCACGAGCAAGACCATCAAGTGTTGGTGTTGCGACACCTGAACCTGCTTGCGACGCGTTTGCTGTCGTTTCGCTGTTCCCGAGCAACTGGAGTACTTGCTGACGGGCTTTTGAAAGACTGATGCCTAAGTTATTCAAGACACGAGCAGCAACGCCCTCTCCTTCTCGGATCAATCCGAGCAAGAGGTGTTCTGTCCCGACGTAAGAGTGACCTAGTTTACGTGCCTCATCCATTGATAACTCAATGACTTTTTTCGCACGTGGTGTATAGTGAATCGTCGTTGCTCCATCTTGTCCGCGACCGATTAATGCTTCGACTTCCATCTGAATTTTATCTGAACTGAGACCGAGTGCTGTTAAGGCTTTCGCAGCGATTCCGTCTCCTTCACGTACAAGTCCGAGTAAAATGTGTTCTGTTCCGATATTGTGGTGCCCCAACCGTACTGCCTCTTCTTGAGCAAGTGCCAATACACGTTGTGCACGTTCTGTGAATCGTCCAAACATCATTATGCAAAACCTCCTTGTGTGTGATCCCTGTTTGTCTGTTCGGTTAACATCGTCCGGATTCGTTTCGCCCGTTCGATGTCCCGTTCTCTAGATGTTAATTGTTTCCCGAAATGCTTTTGTAGAAAACCTGTTTGTAATGAAACGAGCAGTTGATGAAAAAGATTTGGAGGCAGATTGACCTCTAGTCCCAGACTGTCTGCTAAGCGAACATCCGATAGTCGTTCCGTTGCTTCCCGCGCTGTAATCAGTCGAGCTGATGTCAGGATACCGTAGGAACGATATAGTCTGTCCTCTAGTTCTTCTTGATACATCTCCAATAATCCTTTTCGTGCTGCCTGTTCTGCTTCAATTAATGCTTCGACGGCAAATTGATAGTCCGTGATCAGCATATCCTCACTTGCCCCAAGCGTCCGTTGGTTCGAAAGTTGGAACATGCGACCAGAGGCATCGCTTCCCTCTCCGTAACGCCCACGAATCGCGAATCCGAGCTGTCGTAAGTGTTTGATATAGCCTTGAATCTGATTCGTCAGGACCAGTCCCGGTAAGTGCAACATCACGGAAGCACGAAGACCTGTTCCGACGTTACTCGGACATGTCGTTAAATAACCAAGCGTATCATCAAAAGCAATTTTAAATCGTTCACTGATCAAGCGATCGACTTGTTTTGCAATCCGAAACGCTTCTTCAAGCTGTAGCCCAGGTAATAATGTCTGGATTCGAAAATGATCCTCTTCGTTTACCATGACACTGATCTGCTCATCCTCACTAATGAAGAGTCCTGTCCGTGGATGACTTGCTAACGCTGGACTGATCAGATGCTTTTCCACTAAAGCGGTTCGCGTCAGAACATCTGCTTGATCGACGCGACCAAACCGGAACCCTTTCATCCCGTTTAGTTGGCGTTCGGTCTCTTCAATGAGCGCATTCGCTTGTGCTTCTGACAACATCGTTGAGAACGGATAACGTGTCGTATTACGCGCCAACCGGATCCGTGTCGAAACGACGATGTCGTCAAAGGGAGAAGATTGATTCATCGATTCGCTTAAAGGGTGTTGGAGCAACTCTTCAAACATGACGCAAATCCTCCTCGACACTCTCAATCTGTTGTTTTATGATTTCTGCTTCTTCATAATCTTCTGCTAAGATTTTGCGGTTAAGTTGTTCTTTCAATCGACTGAGCTGCTGGTTTAATCGTTTTTCAACGGATTCCTCATCAGGCCGTGAGCCATAATGTTGCGTATGACCGTGTTGGAACTGACGAACCATGCCGTCGACTTCGTCTTTAAAAAATGAATAACAAGTCGGGCAACCGACTTTACGAAGATGAAGCAATTGTTGACGGGTCATACCACAAGACGGACACGCCGTCCCTTGATATTCACGTGCTAACTCCCGTACACAAACCGAGCATAAGAACTTCTCATCGGTTTCTGACTCTTGTGGGAGTTTGACACGGACGATTGCTTCTCGTTCGCCACATCGTTGACAACGCATCGTGCATTCCTCCAATGTCCGACGACTAGAGTCGCTTCATGGTTTGAAGAAGCGTCCGCATCAAGTGGGCACGCATCCGGTGTTGATCTTCGACCGCCATTGGCAAACTCTCTTTTTGCAACAGCGATTGAATCAAAATAGCTTCCCGCCGCGTCAGTAATTGTTCGTTCATCAAACGAATCAAATAATCTTCTGCAGCTTGTTCCGTCAAATGATCACCGATCCATGAACTGACTTCGTCTAATAGATCGTGACTATCGAGCACAACGATTTTTTGAATCCGAATGTATCCACCGCCGCCCCGCTTACTTTCAACAAAATAACCCTTTTCGACCGTAAAACGAGTATTAATGACGTAATTGATTTGTGATGGAACACAGTCAAAACGTTGTGCAATTTCTTGACGTTTGATTTCAATCGTCTTTTCGTCGTGTAAAATTTGCTTTAAATAGGCTTCGATGATATCTGTGATGTTTTGCATTGGCACCACCTCTCTGACCATCTTTGACTATTGTTTGATTTAATAGTAATCATCTAAAAAAAGAAATGCAACTGATAAGGCTTTTTAGAAAACACAAAAAGACCGACCTGCAATCTGCAGATCGGTCAAGTGCCTGGCAACGTCCTATCCTCACAGGGGGAAGCCCCCAACTACTTTCGGCGTTCAAGTGCTTAACTTCCGTGTTCGGCATGGGAACGGGTGTGACCACTTGGCTATCGTCACCAGACGATCGGGCTCGCGCCCTCAAAACTGAAGTCATCAACAAGCATCTGCTAGAACAAGGCCTCGACCGATTAGTATCACTCAGCTCCACATGTCGCCATGCTTCCACCCGTGACCTATCTACCTCATCGTCTCTGAGGGGTCTTTCTTGATTACTCAAAGGGAAATCTCATCTTGGAGGGGGCTTCATGCTTAGATGCTTTCAGCATTTATCCCGTCCGCACGTAGCTACCCAGCGATGCTCCTGGCGGAACAACTGGTACACCAGCGGTGCGTCCATCCCGGTCCTCTCGTACTAAGGACAGCTCTCCTCAAATTTCCTGCGCCCACGACGGATAGGGACCGAACTGTCTCACGACGTTCTGAACCCAGCTCGCGTACCGCTTTAATGGGCGAACAGCCCAACCCTTGGGACCTACTCCAGCCCCAGGATGCGATGAGCCGACATCGAGGTGCCAAACCTCCCCGTCGATGTGGACTCTTGGGGGAGATCAGCCTGTTATCCCCAGGGTAGCTTTTATCCGTTGAGCGATGGCCCTTCCATGCGGAACCACCGGATCACTAAGCCCGACTTTCGTCCCTGCTCGACTTGTAGGTCTCGCAGTCAAGCTCCCTTCTGCCTTTGCGCTCTACGAATGATTTCCAACCATTCTGAGGGAACCTTTGGGCGCCTCCGTTACTGTTTAGGAGGCGACCGCCCCAGTCAAACTACCCGCCTGACACGGTCCTCCAGCCGGATCACGGCTGCGAGTTAGAGACTCTATGCATGAAGGGCGGTATCCCAAGGGTGACTCCTCCGAAGCTGGCGCTCCGGGCTCGACGTCTCCCGCCTATCCTGTACATCATGCACAAAGCCTCAATATCAGGCTGTAGTAAAGCTCCATGGGGTCTTTCCGTCCTGTCGCGGGTAACCTGCATCTTCACAGGTACTATGATTTCACCGGGTCTCTCGTTGAGACAGTGCCCAAATCGTTACGCCTTTCGTGCGGGTCGGAACTTACCCGACAAGGAATTTCGCTACCTTAGGACCGTTATAGTTACGGCCGCCGTTTACTGGGGCTTCGGTTCAAAGCTTCGCTTGCGCTAACCCATCCCCTTAACCTTCCAGCACCGGGCAGGCGTCAGCCCCTATACGTCATCTTGCGATTTAGCAGAGACCTGTGTTTTTGCTAAACAGTCGTTTGGGCCTATTCACTGCGGCTCTACTCATGTAGAGCGTCCCTTCTCCCGAAGTTACGGGACCATTTTGCCGAGTTCCTTAACGAGAGTTATCCCGCGCGTCTTAGAATTCTCATCTCGCCTACCTGTGTCGGTTTACGGTACTGGCGCCTTCCCCCTCACTAGAGGCTTTTCTTGGCAGTGTGAAATCGTGACCTACGTCCCTACGGGACTCCGCGTCGTTCCTTGACTTTGATGTCTGACGGATTTGCCAATCAGACGGTCTTGAAACTTGCACATGCACTTCCATCCGCATGCGTCACTATCCTCCTGCGTCCCCCCATTGTTCAAACGGTGGATCGGCGGTACAGGAATATCAACCTGTTATCCATCGCCTACGCCTTTCGGCCTCGGCTTAGGTCCAGACTAACCCTGAGCGGACGAGCCTTCCTCAGGAAACCTTGGGCTTTCGACGGAGGGGATTCTCACCCCTCTTTTCGCTACTCACACCGGCATTCTCACTTCCAAACGCTCCACTGCTCCTTCCGGTACAGCTTCACAGCGGTTTGGAACGCTCCCCTACCATTCCTTACGGAATCCGCAGCTTCGGTGGTATGTTTAGCCCCGTTACATTTTCGGCGCGGCGCCACTCGACTAGTGAGCTATTACGCACTCTTTGAATGGTGGCTGCTTCTAAGCCAACATCCTAGCTGTCTAGGCAGCGCCACATCCTTTTCCACTTAACATACACTTTGGGACCTTAGCTGGCGGTCTGGGCTGTTTCCCTCTTGACTACGGATCTTATCACTCGCAGTCTGACTCCCGAGTATAAGTTGCTGGCATTCGGAGTTTAACTGAATTCGGTAACCCTGTGGGGGCCCCTAGTCCAATCAGTGCTCTACCTCCAGAACTCTCAACCTCGAGGCTAGCCCTAAAGCTATTTCGGGGAGAACCAGCTATCTCCAGGTTCGATTGGCATTTCACCGCTACCCACACCTCATCCCCGCACTTTTCAACGTGCGTGGGTTCGGACCTCCAGTCAGTGTTACCTGACCTTCATCCTGGACATGGGTAGATCACCTGGTTTCGGGTCTACGACAACGCACTGAACGCCCTGTTCAGACTCGCTTTCGCTACGGCTCCGCCTCATCGGCTTAACCTCGCGCGTTATCGTAACTCGCCGGTTCATTCTACAAAAGGCACGCCATCACCCGTTAACGGGCTCTGACTACTTGTAGGCATACGGTTTCAGGATCTATTTCACTCCCCTTCCGGGGTGCTTTTCACCTTTCCCTCACGGTACTGGTTCACTATCGGTCACTAGGGAGTATTTAGCCTTGGGAGATGGTCCTCCCGGATTCCGACGGGGTTTCACGTGTCCCGCCGTACTCAGGATCCACTCTGGAGGGAAAACAGTTTCAGCTACAGGGCTGTCACCTTCTTCGGCCGACCTTTCCAGGTCCTTCACCTACTGTCTTCCTTTTTGACTCCGTATAGAGTGTCCTACAACCCCGAAGAGCATGCTCTCCGGTTTGGGCTGTTCCCGTTTCGCTCGCCGCTACTCAGGGAATCGCATTTGCTTTCTCTTCCTCCGGGTACTTAGATGTTTCAGTTCCCCGGGTCTGCCTCACGTTACACTATGTATTCATGTAACATGTCCCATCCCATTACGGATGGTGGGTTCCCCCATTCGGAAATCTTCGGATCAAAGCATACTTACTGCTCCCCGAAGCATATCGCTGTTCGTCGCGTCCTTCATCGGCTCCTAGTGCCAAGGCATCCACCGTACGCCCTTCATACCTTGATCTAGCGTTGGTATTCTAAGAACACACGTCTTAAATGACATGGTTAATTAAAAGTTTGATGTCTTGTTGATGTCTTCAGTTTTCAAGGTGCGAGTGTCTCTTACGAGACTGAGAGACGAGCTCTCAAAACTGAACGATGGGCATGTCCCGTAAGGGACGTTTTCCTTAGAAAGGAGGTGATCCAGCCGCACCTTCCGATACGGCTACCTTGTTACGACTTCACCCCAATCATCTACCCCACCTTCGACGGCTGGCTCCTTACGGTTACCTCACCGGCTTCGGGTGTTGCAAACTCTCGTGGTGTGACGGGCGGTGTGTACAAGACCCGGGAACGTATTCACCGCAGTATGCTGACCTGCGATTACTAGCGATTCCGACTTCATGCAGGCGAGTTGCAGCCTGCAATCCGAACTGGGAACGGCTTTATGGGATTGGCTCCACCTCGCGGTCTCGCTGCCCTTTGTACCGTCCATTGTAGCACGTGTGTAGCCCAACTCATAAGGGGCATGATGATTTGACGTCATCCCCACCTTCCTCCGGTTTGTCACCGGCAGTCTCCCTAGAGTGCCCAACTGAATGCTGGCAACTAAGGATAGGGGTTGCGCTCGTTGCGGGACTTAACCCAACATCTCACGACACGAGCTGACGACAACCATGCACCACCTGTCACCATTGTCCCCGAAGGGAAAACTTGATCTCTCAAGCGGTCAATGGGATGTCAAGAGTTGGTAAGGTTCTTCGCGTTGCTTCGAATTAAACCACATGCTCCACCGCTTGTGCGGGTCCCCGTCAATTCCTTTGAGTTTCAGCCTTGCGGCCGTACTCCCCAGGCGGAGTGCTTAATGCGTTAGCTTCAGCACTGAGGGGCGGAAACCCCCCAACACCTAGCACTCATCGTTTACGGCGTGGACTACCAGGGTATCTAATCCTGTTTGCTCCCCACGCTTTCGCGCCTCAGCGTCAGTTACAGACCAAAGAGTCGCCTTCGCCACTGGTGTTCCTCCACATCTCTACGCATTTCACCGCTACACGTGGAATTCCACTCTTCTCTTCTGTACTCAAGCCTTCCAGTTTCCAATGGCCCTCCCCGGTTGAGCCGGGGGCTTTCACATCAGACTTAAAAGGCCGCCTGCGCGCGCTTTACGCCCAATAATTCCGGACAACGCTTGCCACCTACGTATTACCGCGGCTGCTGGCACGTAGTTAGCCGTGGCTTTCTCGTAAGGTACCGTCAAGGTACGAGCATTCCCTCTCGTACGTGTTCTTCCCTTACAACAGAGTTTTACGATCCGAAAACCTTCATCACTCACGCGGCGTTGCTCCATCAGACTTTCGTCCATTGTGGAAGATTCCCTACTGCTGCCTCCCGTAGGAGTCTGGGCCGTGTCTCAGTCCCAGTGTGGCCGATCACCCTCTCAGGTCGGCTATGCATCGTCGCCTTGGTGGGCCGTTACCCCACCAACTAGCTAATGCACCGCAAGGCCATCTCAAGGTGACGCCGGAGCGCCTTTCATCAACGGACCATGCGGTCCGATGAACTATCCGGTATTAGCTCCGATTTCTCGGAGTTATCCCAATCCTTGAGGCAGGTTCCTTACGTGTTACTCACCCGTCCGCCGCTCATTCCACTGCCTTCCCTCCGAAGAGTTCCGTCAGTTTCCTGCGCTCGACTTGCATGTATTAGGCACGCCGCCAGCGTTCGTCCTGAGCCAGGATCAAACTCTCCATGAAGTGTTTGACTTGCTCGTTTTTGTGACCGAAGTCACGATTGACGAAGCTTGCGCTTCATTCGTTTTTGTATTCCGTAGAATACGATTTTTGCCTCATCGTTCAGTTTTCAAAGTTCGTCATAAAAATGGTGGAGCCTAGCGGGATCGAACCGCTGACCTCCTGCGTGCAAGGCAGGCGCTCTCCCAGCTGAGCTAAGGCCCCATTAAAGGGATGAAATTGAAGATGGTCGGGAAGACAGGATTCGAACCTGCGACCCCTTGGTCCCAAACCAAGTGCTCTACCAAGCTGAGCTACTTCCCGAAAATGCACCCTGAGAGATTCGAACTCCCGACCCCTTGATTCGTAGTCAAGTACTCTATCCAGCTGAGCTAAGGGTGCGGAATATAAGGATCAAACAGCAAACATCAAAATGAAAATGGTACCGAGGGCCGGAATCGAACCGGCACGGGGAAACCCCCGCAGGATTTTAAGTCCTGTGCGTCTACCAGTTCCGCCACCCCGGCAGGGATATAAAAGGTAGAACCTTCATTCATAATTGAATTCTGGTGATCATTGAAGATAAAAATGGTGCCGGCAACAGGAGTCGAACCCGCGACCTACTGATTACAAGTCAGTTGCTCTACCAGCTGAGCTACACCGGCAAGTGTAATAAAAATGGTGGAGGATGACGGGATCGAACCGCCGACCCCCTGCTTGTAAGGCAGGTGCTCTCCCAGCTGAGCTAATCCTCCATATGTATCGCCTGGCAGCGTCCTATCCTCACAGGGGGAAGCCCCCAACTACTTTCGGCGTTCAAGTGCTTAACTTCCGTGTTCGGCATGGGAACGGGTGTGACCACTTGGCTATCGCCACCAGACATTTATTATCTTAACATTATGTTCACATAACGTCAAGACTTTTTTTCATTTTTTTAAAGGCTCGCGCCCTCAAAACTGAAGTCATCAACAAGCATCTGCTAGAACAAGGCCTCGACCGATTAGTATCACTCAGCTCCACATGTCGCCATGCTTCCACCCGTGACCTATCTACCTCATCGTCTCTGAGGGGTCTTTCTTGATTACTCAAAGGGAAATCTCATCTTGGAGGGGGCTTCATGCTTAGATGCTTTCAGCATTTATCCCGTCCGCACGTAGCTACCCAGCGATGCTCCTGGCGGAACAACTGGTACACCAGCGGTGCGTCCATCCCGGTCCTCTCGTACTAAGGACAGCTCTCCTCAAATTTCCTGCGCCCACGACGGATAGGGACCGAACTGTCTCACGACGTTCTGAACCCAGCTCGCGTACCGCTTTAATGGGCGAACAGCCCAACCCTTGGGACCTACTCCAGCCCCAGGATGCGATGAGCCGACATCGAGGTGCCAAACCTCCCCGTCGATGTGGACTCTTGGGGGAGATCAGCCTGTTATCCCCAGGGTAGCTTTTATCCGTTGAGCGATGGCCCTTCCATGCGGAACCACCGGATCACTAAGCCCGACTTTCGTCCCTGCTCGACTTGTAGGTCTCGCAGTCAAGCTCCCTTCTGCCTTTGCGCTCTACGAATGATTTCCAACCATTCTGAGGGAACCTTTGGGCGCCTCCGTTACTGTTTAGGAGGCGACCGCCCCAGTCAAACTACCCGCCTGACACGGTCCTCCAGCCGGATCACGGCTGCGAGTTAGAGACTCTATGCATGAAGGGCGGTATCCCAAGGGTGACTCCTCCGAAGCTGGCGCTCCGGGCTCGACGTCTCCCGCCTATCCTGTACATCATGCACAAAGCCTCAATATCAGGCTGTAGTAAAGCTCCATGGGGTCTTTCCGTCCTGTCGCGGGTAACCTGCATCTTCACAGGTACTATGATTTCACCGGGTCTCTCGTTGAGACAGTGCCCAAATCGTTACGCCTTTCGTGCGGGTCGGAACTTACCCGACAAGGAATTTCGCTACCTTAGGACCGTTATAGTTACGGCCGCCGTTTACTGGGGCTTCGGTTCAAAGCTTCGCTTGCGCTAACCCATCCCCTTAACCTTCCAGCACCGGGCAGGCGTCAGCCCCTATACGTCATCTTGCGATTTAGCAGAGACCTGTGTTTTTGCTAAACAGTCGTTTGGGCCTATTCACTGCGGCTCTACTCATGTAGAGCGTCCCTTCTCCCGAAGTTACGGGACCATTTTGCCGAGTTCCTTAACGAGAGTTATCCCGCGCGTCTTAGAATTCTCATCTCGCCTACCTGTGTCGGTTTACGGTACTGGCGCCTTCCCCCTCACTAGAGGCTTTTCTTGGCAGTGTGAAATCGTGACCTACGTCCCTACGGGACTCCGCGTCGTTCCTTGACTTTGATGTCTGACGGATTTGCCAATCAGACGGTCTTGAAACTTGCACATGCACTTCCATCCGCATGCGTCACTATCCTCCTGCGTCCCCCCATTGTTCAAACGGTGGATCGGCGGTACAGGAATATCAACCTGTTATCCATCGCCTACGCCTTTCGGCCTCGGCTTAGGTCCAGACTAACCCTGAGCGGACGAGCCTTCCTCAGGAAACCTTGGGCTTTCGACGGAGGGGATTCTCACCCCTCTTTTCGCTACTCACACCGGCATTCTCACTTCCAAACGCTCCACTGCTCCTTCCGGTACAGCTTCACAGCGGTTTGGAACGCTCCCCTACCATTCCTTACGGAATCCGCAGCTTCGGTGGTATGTTTAGCCCCGTTACATTTTCGGCGCGGCGCCACTCGACTAGTGAGCTATTACGCACTCTTTGAATGGTGGCTGCTTCTAAGCCAACATCCTAGCTGTCTAGGCAGCGCCACATCCTTTTCCACTTAACATACACTTTGGGACCTTAGCTGGCGGTCTGGGCTGTTTCCCTCTTGACTACGGATCTTATCACTCGCAGTCTGACTCCCGAGTATAAGTTGCTGGCATTCGGAGTTTAACTGAATTCGGTAACCCTGTGGGGGCCCCTAGTCCAATCAGTGCTCTACCTCCAGAACTCTCAACCTCGAGGCTAGCCCTAAAGCTATTTCGGGGAGAACCAGCTATCTCCAGGTTCGATTGGCATTTCACCGCTACCCACACCTCATCCCCGCACTTTTCAACGTGCGTGGGTTCGGACCTCCAGTCAGTGTTACCTGACCTTCATCCTGGACATGGGTAGATCACCTGGTTTCGGGTCTACGACAACGCACTGAACGCCCTGTTCAGACTCGCTTTCGCTACGGCTCCGCCTCATCGGCTTAACCTCGCGCGTTATCGTAACTCGCCGGTTCATTCTACAAAAGGCACGCCATCACCCGTTAACGGGCTCTGACTACTTGTAGGCATACGGTTTCAGGATCTATTTCACTCCCCTTCCGGGGTGCTTTTCACCTTTCCCTCACGGTACTGGTTCACTATCGGTCACTAGGGAGTATTTAGCCTTGGGAGATGGTCCTCCCGGATTCCGACGGGGTTTCACGTGTCCCGCCGTACTCAGGATCCACTCTGGAGGGAAAACAGTTTCAGCTACAGGGCTGTCACCTTCTTCGGCCGACCTTTCCAGGTCCTTCACCTACTGTCTTCCTTTTTGACTCCGTATAGAGTGTCCTACAACCCCGAAGAGCATGCTCTCCGGTTTGGGCTGTTCCCGTTTCGCTCGCCGCTACTCAGGGAATCGCATTTGCTTTCTCTTCCTCCGGGTACTTAGATGTTTCAGTTCCCCGGGTCTGCCTCACGCTACGCTATGTATTCACGTAACATGTCCCATCCCATTACGGATGGTGGGTTCCCCCATTCGGAAATCTTCGGATCAAAGCATACTTACTGCTCCCCGAAGCATATCGCTGTTCGTCGCGTCCTTCATCGGCTCCTAGTGCCAAGGCATCCACCGTACGCCCTTCATACCTTGATCTAGCGTTGGTATTCTAAGAACACACGTCTTAAATGACATGGTTAATTAAAAGTTTGATGTCTTGTTGATGTCTTCAGTTTTCAAGGTGCGAGTGTCTCTTACGAGACTGAGAGACGAGCTCTCAAAACTGAACGATGGGCATGTCCCGTAAGGGACGTTTTCCTTAGAAAGGAGGTGATCCAGCCGCACCTTCCGATACGGCTACCTTGTTACGACTTCACCCCAATCATCTACCCCACCTTCGACGGCTGGCTCCTTACGGTTACCTCACCGGCTTCGGGTGTTGCAAACTCTCGTGGTGTGACGGGCGGTGTGTACAAGACCCGGGAACGTATTCACCGCAGTATGCTGACCTGCGATTACTAGCGATTCCGACTTCATGCAGGCGAGTTGCAGCCTGCAATCCGAACTGGGAACGGCTTTATGGGATTGGCTCCACCTCGCGGTCTCGCTGCCCTTTGTACCGTCCATTGTAGCACGTGTGTAGCCCAACTCATAAGGGGCATGATGATTTGACGTCATCCCCACCTTCCTCCGGTTTGTCACCGGCAGTCTCCCTAGAGTGCCCAACTGAATGCTGGCAACTAAGGATAGGGGTTGCGCTCGTTGCGGGACTTAACCCAACATCTCACGACACGAGCTGACGACAACCATGCACCACCTGTCACCATTGTCCCCGAAGGGAAAACTTGATCTCTCAAGCGGTCAATGGGATGTCAAGAGTTGGTAAGGTTCTTCGCGTTGCTTCGAATTAAACCACATGCTCCACCGCTTGTGCGGGTCCCCGTCAATTCCTTTGAGTTTCAGCCTTGCGGCCGTACTCCCCAGGCGGAGTGCTTAATGCGTTAGCTTCAGCACTGAGGGGCGGAAACCCCCCAACACCTAGCACTCATCGTTTACGGCGTGGACTACCAGGGTATCTAATCCTGTTTGCTCCCCACGCTTTCGCGCCTCAGCGTCAGTTACAGACCAAAGAGTCGCCTTCGCCACTGGTGTTCCTCCACATCTCTACGCATTTCACCGCTACACGTGGAATTCCACTCTTCTCTTCTGTACTCAAGCCTTCCAGTTTCCAATGGCCCTCCCCGGTTGAGCCGGGGGCTTTCACATCAGACTTAAAAGGCCGCCTGCGCGCGCTTTACGCCCAATAATTCCGGACAACGCTTGCCACCTACGTATTACCGCGGCTGCTGGCACGTAGTTAGCCGTGGCTTTCTCGTAAGGTACCGTCAAGGTACGAGCATTTCCTCTCGTACGTGTTCTTCCCTTACAACAGAGTTTTACGATCCGAAAACCTTCATCACTCACGCGGCGTTGCTCCATCAGACTTTCGTCCATTGTGGAAGATTCCCTACTGCTGCCTCCCGTAGGAGTCTGGGCCGTGTCTCAGTCCCAGTGTGGCCGATCACCCTCTCAGGTCGGCTATGCATCGTCGCCTTGGTGGGCCGTTACCCCACCAACTAGCTAATGCACCGCAAGGCCATCTCAAGGTGACGCCGGAGCGCCTTTCATCAACGGACCATGCGGTCCGATGAACTATCCGGTATTAGCTCCGATTTCTCGGAGTTATCCCAATCCTTGAGGCAGGTTCCTTACGTGTTACTCACCCGTCCGCCGCTCATTCCACTGCCTTCCCTCCGAAGAGTTCCGTCAGTTTCCTGCGCTCGACTTGCATGTATTAGGCACGCCGCCAGCGTTCGTCCTGAGCCAGGATCAAACTCTCCATGAAGTGTTTGACTTGCTCGTTTTTGTGACCGAAGTCACGATTGACGAAGCTTGCGCTTCATTCGTTTTTGTATTCCGTAGAATACGATTTTTGCCTCATCGTTCAGTTTTCAAAGTTCGTCGTGTCGTTTTCAGCGACTTTAATATCTTAACAAGTTATCAACCCGATTGTCAACAACTTTTTTGATATTTATTTTTGTGTGTCACGACCATTCGCGGCACAAGAAGTAATATACCATGGCTTTTTGAATCGTACAAGCATTTTATTAGAAAAACATTTAAAAACTTTTATTTACCCGTTTTTCGACTCGTTTATCCCTATGTTGACTTCAAAAAGAATGCTCCGTTCCTTCTATACAATATAGAAAGAACGGAGCTCCACTCATTAATTTTGTTGGTGACGCATCGTTGGGAAGAGTAATACATCACGAATCGATGGCGCATTCGTCAACAACATGACGAGACGATCGATCCCGATCCCAAGACCACCCGTTGGCGGCATACCGTACTCGAGTGCTTCGATAAAGTCTGTATCCATTTCATGTGCTTCATCGTTGCCTGCTTCTTTTTCGACGAGTTGTGCTTCGAAGCGTTCACGTTGATCGATTGGATCGTTCAATTCCGTGAAGGCATTCGCATGCTCACGACGAACGATGAATAATTCAAAGCGATCCGTAAAGCGTGGATCCTCTGGATTTTTCTTCGCAAGCGGTGACACTTCAACAGGATGACCATAGACGAATGTTGGTTGAACGAGTGTTTCTTCTACTTTTTGTTCGAAGAACTCATTCAAGATATGTCCCGTCGTCATGTGTGACTGAACTTCAACACCGTGTTCATGTGCTAGTTCGAGGGCACGTTCGTTTGAAATCTGTTCAAAGAAGTCAACACCTGTCGCTTCTTTAACGAGATCTACCATGTGTGCTCGTTTCCAACCGACAGATAGATCAATGACGTCTTCTCCGTAAGTGACTTGTGTCGTACCGAGTACTTCTTGTGCGACGTGAGCGATCAGATTCTCTGTTAAGTTCATGATGTCTTTATAATCCGCATACGCTTCATAGAGTTCGATCATCGTAAACTCTGGGTTATGGCGTGTTGAAATTCCTTCATTACGGAACACACGACCGATTTCGTAGACTTTCTCAAGTCCACCGACGATCAAACGTTTCAAATGGAGCTCGATCGCAATCCGCATGTAAAGCGTCATGTCGAGCGCATTATGATGCGTGATGAACGGACGAGCCGATGCTCCACCCGCAATCGTATGCAACATTGGTGTTTCGACTTCCAAGTATCCGAGGTTATCGAGATATTGACGAATTCCACGAATGACTTTACTCCGCGCGATGAATGTCTCACGTGATTCTTGGTTCGTAATAAGGTCGAGGTAACGCTGACGGTAGCGTTGCTCGATATCTTTTAATCCGTGATATTTATCCGGAAGCGGACGTAATGCTTTCGTTAATAACGTAAATGCTGTGACGTGAACAGAAAGTTCACCAACATTCGTCTTGAACACATATCCTTGGATCCCGACGATGTCACCTAAGTCACATGTCTTATAGATCTCATACGCCTCTTCGCCGACGTCATCTTTACGGACATACAACTGAATTTGACCTTGTACATCCTGAACATTCGTAAAGCCAACCTTCCCTTTACGACGTGTCGTCATGACACGTCCCGCGATGGCAACTTCCGGTTTCAGTTCAGCCAATTCTTCTTTTGTATGTTCACCAAATGATGCACGAATGCTCGCAGTATCCGTCGAACGTTCAAAACGTGCGCCGAATGGATCGAGACCTTGTTCACGCATGGCGTTCATCTTACCGAGACGCACCTGCATTTGATCGTTCATTTCCATATCCTGACTCACTGTCTTCACTCCTTTTAATAATGGTTCACGACGATTCTCTCGAATAAAAAGCTGTCGGAATGACCGACAGCCCTTTTAGAAAACCGATACGCTCATCTTCAATGCAACTAGCGTACCACAAAACGACTCTGTCCGACTATACTTTACCTGTTAGGCATATGCTACGTCTTCTTCGAGTGTCTGCAAGTACTGCTGTAACAGTTCGACGAGTCCTGCGTGTGTGTCGATATTGAATAACGCATTGCGAACGCGACCGTTCCCCTTCATTCCTTTCAAATACCAGGCGACATGTGTCCGCATTTCGCGTACGGCGAGTTCTTCTCCCTTTAGCGCGACTAGTCGTGTGGCGTGTAAGAGACAGATATCAATCTTCTCACGCGCCGTCGGTTCTGCTGGAAGCGTTCCTGATTCGAGATACTGGATCGTCTGATACAACATCCACGGGTTCCCGAGAGCTGCCCGTCCGATCATGACACCGTCGACGCCGATCTCATCAATCATCCGCTTTGCATCTTGCGGCGTCTGAACATCTCCATTTCCGATGATCGGAATGTTGACCGCTTTTTTCGCTTTGCCAATGATGTTCCAGTCTGCGACCCCTTCATACTTTTGCGAACGTGTCCGCCCGTGGATGGCAACGGCTTTCGCACCACCCGCTTCTGCCGCTTTGACATTATCAACACAATAGATGTGATGACTGTCCCAGCCGGTCCGCATCTTAACAGTAACGGGTTTATCGATCGCTTGCGTCACCGCATGGACCATCTCATATACCTTATCCGGATCAAGCAACCATTTCGCTCCAGCATCACTTTTCGTGACTTTCGGGACCGGACAGCCCATGTTGATGTCAATGATATCGGCATTCGTGTTCGCCTCGACATATCGTGCCGCTTGAACGAGTGTCTCTTTTGAACCGCCATAGATTTGAAGGCTGAGCGGTTTTTCCCGTTCATCTACGTACAGCATCTGAAGCGTTCGTTCGTTCTCGTACAAGATCCCTTTATCGCTGACCATCTCCGCACAGACGAGTCCCGCACCGAATTCCTTTGCAATTAACCGAAACGCCGGATTACAGACGCCTGCCATCGGTGCCAAGATGACTTGATTCTTCAGTTTGACATCACCAATGTTAAATTCCATTATTGTTCCTCCGCTTCTAAAAGCCCACCTAACCGTCGTACACCGTTTCGTTCTGTCTCTGGTAACTGCTGATACAACTGCTCGACGCTTTGTCCAAGACCGGGTATGACGCATGTTGCTGCGAGTTCACGTAATGGTGCGAGGACGAATGCCCGCTCTTGCATCCGCGGATGCGGAACGGTTAATCCTTCGAGATCAATGCGTTCTTCCTCATATAGCAAAATATCTAAGTCAAGCGTTCGTGGTCCATTTTTGAACAGACGCTCGCGTCCTTCTAGCTGTTCAATTTCCTGCAGTCGCCCAAGTAAGACAGATGCCTCATCCGTCGTTTGAATTGCGACGACCATATTATAGAATAAATCCTGATCGAGATATCCGACAGGTACCGTCTCATAAATGGAAGAGGTCTTCACATCATGAACGGACGGTAATGCTCTCAGGCGAGCAATCGCTACTTTTAAGTGAGCCGCTTTATCGCCGATGTTCGAGCCGAGTGCAATGTAAGCTTGCTTCATGCATAGTCCTCCCGAAGGCGATTGATTTCGACCGCCACATGTTCATAATGACCGGCAATTGGCGGATCCGGCTTGATGACCTTGATCGACGCTTCTTGAATTCGTTCATCCAACGCAAAAACTGCTTTTGCAATACGGTCCGCCAAGGCTTCGACGAGTTGGAGCGGTTCTCCTTCGACGACACGTTTCGTCGCTTCATACAATTCGGCGTAATTGACACTTTTCGTCAAATCATCCGTCCGACCGGCTTCTGCCAATGCAAGTCCGATCGATAAATCGACATTGAAGCGTTGACCGAGTTTCGTCTCTTCTGCGAATACACCGTGATACCCATAAAAACGCATGCCTGTTACATGAATTCGATCCATCGTTATTCCCCCTTCGTCGCAGCCAACATGATGTCCATCATCTGCGCTGCCCGTTTGACTTCTTTGACGTCATGCACACGCATCCAGTCACATCCTTGTTGAATCCCGTAACACACCGTCGCAATCGTTCCTTCGAGTCGTTCTTCTGTCGGTAATCCGAGCGCGAGTCCGATCATCGATTTACGGGATGTCCCGAGTAAAACCGGATACCCGAAGTCCGTTACGATCGATAGATGACGCATCAGGTACAAGTTCTCTTCATGCGTCTTCATGAATCCAATCCCAGGGTCGAGCCAAATGTGTTCTTCCGCTACCCCTGCCTGTTTTGCTAACCGAATGGATTCCTCAAGGTCAGCCCGGACTTCTGCCAGCATATCTGTCCCATGCGCCGTCTCCCGGTTATGCATCAAAATGATGGGTACTTTATACTGCGCAGCAACGTTGACCATCGAACGGTCGCCCCACTTCGAGCCCCAAACATCGTTGATGATATCTGCTCCCGCTTCAATAGCAGCCTCTGCGACGACCGGTTTGTACGTATCGATCGATACGAGGACGTTCAGCTCTCGTTTGATGCGCTTGATGATCGGTAAAACACGGGCGAGTTCTTCTTCGACTGATACGAATGCTGCCCCCGGTCGTGTTGATTCTCCACCGACATCGATCGCATCTGCTCCATCCGCGACGAGCTGACGCGCTTGCCGCATCGCTTGCTCGACATCGACATATTGTCCACCGTCCGAAAAGGAGTCCGGTGTCACGTTCAAGATACCCATGATGTAAGTCATCGTTGTTCTCTCCTTGTCGTCACCTGTTCGACGGATTGATCGAACAGCGTCATGATTTGTGCATATCCTGTTCCGTTGATTCCAGGGAAAGGGCGTCCGTCAAGTGACGAAATCGCGACCGCTTCCTGAACGGAATTCGTATAGATGATCTCATCTGCTTCTTCGAGCTGCGGTAAATAAGCCAAGCGTTCTTCGACCGGTACATGTTGCATGAGAAACTGACGGGTAATCCCGTTCAGTGCACCGGTTTCAAGCGATGACGTATACCATGTACTTCCGTAACGCCAAAAGATGTTTGACGTAATGCCCTCACAGACATGACCTTCCTTCGTTAAAAACAGCCCTTCTGCTTCCGGATTGAACAATTGTCGTTTCGCCACTAGATTGTTCATGTAATGATGTGACTTCAAGCGGTAAGTCGTCTCCGGCGTACTGCGCGGTAAACGAATCGTCTCGAGTGCACGTTCCGCCCGTTTTCGCGGAGCGATTGGTTTCGCATAGATCAACACGGTCGGCGTATCGTAAGGATCGATTGATAAACCAATCTCGCGTGGACCAGCCGAGACGTTCAACCGAATGTATAAATCGTTCGCCTCATATGCTGCATATAAATCTTGGATCGCTTGCCGTAAGGCTTCCCGATCATATGCTAGCTGGATTCCGAGTGCGACACAACTCATCCGTAAGCGTTCAATATGATCATCGAACAAAAACGGATGTCCGTTATAGGTCCGAAACGTCTCGAATACACCCATCCCGTAGACGAATCCGTGATCGAGCGGGGAGATGCGTACTTCTTCTTCTCGTTTAATGGTTCCGTCATGCCAGAGATACATAATGCGTCAACTCCAAGAAATTTTTTAACATCTGCTTACCGTCTCGCGTCAAAATCGCTTCCGGATGGAACTGGACACCGAGAATCGGCAACGTCCGGTGACGGAGTGCCATGATCTCTCTACCGGCTTCCGCCGTCACTTCGAGCACTTCCGGGAATGTCTCGCGTTCAACGACGAGCGAGTGATAACGTGTCACCGGCGTCGCTTGTGGTATCCGTTCAAAGATGCCTTGTCCGTCATGCGTCAGTGGCGAGACTTTTCCGTGCATCAATTCCTTCGCGCGGACGACTTTACCACCGAATACTTGCCCAATCGCTTGATGACCTAAGCAGACCCCTAGTATCGGCACCTTTCCAGCAAAATAAGCAATCGCTTCTAGACTGATCCCCGCTTCATTCGGTGTACAGGGGCCCGGTGAGATGACCAGATGATCCGGTTGTAACGCTTCGATTTCCGCAAGCGTGATCGCGTCGTTGCGAAATACCCGGATGTCTTGCCCAAGTTCGCCGAAATACTGGACTAAGTTGTACGTAAAGGAATCATAGTTATCAATCAATACAATCATTGCGTTCCCTCCGCTGTTTCTTTTGTCACCCATAACGCTTTGGCTTTACTAAGTGACTCTTCGTATTCACGTGCTGCGTCCGAATCTGTGACGACTCCAGCACCTGCTTGAACATATGCCATCCCGTCTTTTGCGACGAGTGTCCGGATCAAGATGTTGAAAATGACATCATCCGCCCAACTGATGAAGCCAAGCGACCCAGTATAGATACCGCGCCGGACCGGCTCCAGTTCTTCAATGATTTCCATCGTCCGGATTTTTGGTGCGCCAGTGATCGTACCACCTGGGAACATCGCAGCGAGCACCTGACTCCCCGAGTGTTCCGGAGCTACTTCCCCTCTGACGTTTGAGACGATGTGTTGTACGTGCGAGTATTTTTCGATCACCATCAGCTCATCGACATGAACCGTACCATAACGACTGACGCGTCCTAAATCATTCCGCTCTAAATCAACGAGCATCACATGCTCTGCCCGTTCTTTTTCATTATCGAGTAAGGTTTTCGCAAGTCGTAAATCCTCCGCTTCATCCTTCCCGCGCGGCCGTGTTCCGGCAATCGGACGTGTCGCTAACGCATCACCGATTTTTTCGACGAGCAACTCGGGTGAGGCAGACACGAGTGTTAAATCTTCATCCGCAAAGTAACCCATGTATGGAGAAGGATTGACTTGTCGTAATACATCATACAAATGTTCCGCTGTCGTCCCAAGCGGTTCTTGTTGACGGACGGACAAATTAACTTGGAAAACGTCACCGTCCTCAATATAGGATTTAATCCGGTGTGCTGCTGTCATGAACGCTTCCTGCCCGAAAGCCCGTTCTCGCTCACCTGATGAACCAGTCGCTGTAAATCGAGGTGCATCCGTCTCGATGCACCAACGCGCGACTTCCGTTTCAAGAACTCGCTCTGCTTCTTCTGCCGTGTCTCGTGTCACGGCAATGAACAACTGCTTCGTTTCCTCATCAAACACGGCGACTTCATCGTACCAGTAAAATGATAGATCGGGTGTTTGCAGATCATCCATCGCTTGTTCCGTTAGCTTTTCTAAATAACGGACGGCATCATAACTGACGTATCCGGCAAACCCACCAAAGAACGGTGGCATTCCATCCGGTCGGACTGATTCACGGTCGACGCGGAGCTGTTCGAGTACATCAAACGGATTCGCCGTCGATGTCTCGACTTTTCCATCTGTCTCAATCGTCGTCGTTCCGTCTTTTGTCCGGACGTATCCGACAGGACGAGTCGCCGCCATCGTATACCGGCCGATTCGACCGCTTTCGAGCCAGACGTGTCCCGTTGTGCCATTCGTCTGTTCAACATATCGATTGTAGAATTGTTCTTTCGTCCATGGTACTGCTTTGTATTTCGTCTGTCGCATACGCGTCCCCCACTTCACATTATTCTGCTCTCATTATACGCAAAAAAGTACACGGAAGCCGAATGACTTCCGTGTACGTCCAGTTGATTACTTCGATTGGTCTGCTTCTTCCTCGATTTGATACAGCGGTGTACTTAAGTACCGCTCCCCATTCGAAGGAATGATTGCGAGAACGTTTTTCCCTTTACCGAGACGTTTCGCTGTCTTGAGCGCCGCTGCAATCGCAGCACCTGACGAGATACCACCTAAGACACCATTCGTCTTCGCTGCTCGGCGTGCGTGATCGAATGCTTCTTCCGTCGTGATTTGCTCAACACCATCATAAATCTCTGTATCGAGAATCGACGGCACGAACCCAGCACCGATTCCTTGCAGTTTGTGTGGTCCCGGTTTACCACCTGATAAGACCGGTGAATCCGTTGGTTCGACGGCAATGATTTCAATACCTTGGAAAGCATCGCGTAACACTTTACCAGCACCGGTGATCGTTCCGCCCGTTCCAATTCCCGCGATGAACGCATCGAGTTGCATGCCTTCGAACGCTTCGACGATTTCAGGACCTGTCGTTTTTTCATGGACGACTGGATTAGCACCGTTATTGAATTGTTGCGGCATGAAGTAACCGTGTTCTTCCGCTTCCGCTGTCGCGCGAGCGATCGCACCCTTCATCCCTTCAGGACCCGGAGTCAGAATCAATTCCGCACCATAGGCGCGAAGCAACGTCCGGCGCTCCATGCTCATCGTTTCTGGCATGACGAGGATGGCGCGATATCCTTTCGCCGAAGCGACCATCGCTAGTCCGATCCCTGTGTTTCCACTCGTCGGCTCGATGATCGTGTCTCCTTCTTTGAGTTGACCCGCTTCTTCTGCGGCCTCAATCATAGATAGCGCGATCCGGTCTTTTACGCTTGATCCAGGGTTCATGTACTCCAATTTCAGATACACATCTGCATCCTCAGGACCCGTTAGATGATGTAACTTGACGATCGGGGTCCGACCGACTAAATCTAATACTGAATTCGCAATACGCATGACCATTCCTCCTCATTAGTGAACCGCTTGAATTCCAAGTAATCCGATAAACTAATTATCAGCGGACTGGATGAAATCTGTCAATCAAAGCGTTTGACTTCCGGCTTTTTTCCATCCTTCGTCTGGCGTTCGACCGCTTCTTGAATCAAACGATCAATCGTCTGTTTTTCCTGTTCCGTTCGCATCGTCTGATAGACCATCGCGCGCGTGATTTTCTCATCACCGACTTCGGCGACGACATCCTCGAGCGGACCACCGATGCTGTCTTGAACGATTTTAGGAGAATCGACCTTTGGGAGCTCACCCATGAAGGCGTAAGCACCGGTCATGAAATTCGTCAACATTAAGATGAAGATCAACATCCACAAGTACTTAGGTTGTACATTCCCCATATTAGATCCCTCTTATGCTCTTTCGAGTGATTTTTCGCGAAGTTCCTCTAATTCTGGAACATCATAGTGATAATGCTCTGAACAGAAGTGACAAACAGCTTCCGCACCACCATCTTCATCAATCATCGCTTGAATCTCATCTGGTCCAAGAGCGATGATCGCTGTCGCTAATTTGTCACGGTCACACGTACATTCGAATGATACTGGAATCGTATCAAGATGTTCATAGTCACCGAGAACGAGTTCTAACATTTCTTCTGGTGTTTTTTCCTCACCGACGAGAATCGAGATCGGTTTTAGGGCTCCAACACGTTTTTCGAGTGCTGCAATCGTCTCTTCCGATGCACCTGGCATCAATTGAACGATCAAGCCACCTGCTGCGATGACTGATTCGTCTTCTGGATAAACGAGAACGCCAGCCCCAACGACCGATGGGCTTTGTTCCGATACAGCGAAGTAATACGTGAAGTCTTCGCTGATCTCACCTGTTTGAATCGGCGATTGACCACCGACGAAGTCACGCAACCCGAGGTCTTTGATGACAGAGATGTTTCCGCGACCGACCGCTTCACCGACTTTTAGTTTCGTCAGACCATCTGCATTGACATACGTATCCATCTCGACGCGGGGACGACTCACATATCCACGTACGACACCTTTTGCGTCGGCATCGACGATGATTTTCCCAATCGGTCCATCGCCTTCGACTTTTAATGTGACACGTGTATCGCCTTTTTGCATCGTACCCATCATTGCACCGATCGTCAGTGTCCGACCGAGCGCTGCTGTGACGACAGGTGTCGTCTGGTGGCGCAGTTGTGCTTCATAGACCGTCTTCGTCGAACGGATTGCAAACGCACGGACTTCTCCATTGAAGCCTAACGCCCGTACTAAATAGTCATCTTTTAATTGTGCTAATAATTCTTCACGTTTCATCTTGATTCCCTCACTTATTTCGTTCGTAGATAATCCGTAATCCATCTAACGTCAAGAATGGATCGACGACCTCAATCATCGTGGATTCCTCGCTGATTAATCGGGCTAAGCCGCCGGTCGCAATGACCTTCGCTTCTCCCATTTCTTCTTTCATCCGGTGAACGAGTCCGTCCACCTGTGCCACATATCCGAAATAGGTCCCCGACTGCATCGCATGAATCGTATTCCGTCCGATGGCTGACTGCGGTTTCGCGATTTCGATTCGTGGCAATTTTGCTGCCTTATTATAGAGTGCCTCGGTTGCAACCATCACACCGGGTGAGATGATGCCGCCGTAATACCGTTTTTGTGCATCGATGTAACAATACGTCGTCGCTGTTCCGAAATCGACGATGATCATCGGTCCCTCGTATTTCGCCGTCGCCGCTACTGCGTTGACGATTCGATCGGCTCCCACTTCCCGTGGATTATCGACTTTTAAATCCAGTCCTGTCTTGATTCCTGGTCCAATCAAGAACGGACGGCGTTTAAAGTAACGCACACACATATTTTCTAGCGGAAACACGACGGGGGGTACGACAGATGATAACACGATTCCCTCGATTTCTTCCACGTTTAGCTCTGCGTCACGGAACAACGCTTTGACGAGCATACCGTATTCGTCCGTCGTCCGTGTTCGGTCTGTCGCAATCCGCCAATGCTCAATCAACTCTTGTCCTTGATAGACACCTAAGACGATATTCGTATTTCCGACATCGATGACTAAAATCATTTGCTTATTTCCCCGCTTCTTCTCAATTTTCATGCTTCTATTGTATTCCGTTGTTTCACGATCGGAACTATATACGTTGTGATTATACCATGCTCGTATGGTCACACCTACCGATGTGTATTCGCTCGGTCTGCCACAAAAAAGAACGGATTCGATATCAATCGAATCCGTTCCATCCGTTTACACTTGATCGTCGCGACGCGGCGTATCTGGTGTATCCGTATCTACATTTTTCCCTTCGTCAACGACTGAACCCATTTGCGTTGGAGACTCTGTCGGTTGATCAACAGTTGCATCTGTCGATTCCGGTGCTTTCTCTTCTGCTTTTGGAGTCGTTGCTTCTGGTTCATGTTTTTTGTATTCGCCTGTCTCTAGGAGATGGTGAATTTGTTTTTGATCAAGTGTTTCAACTTCAAGCAACGTCGTTGCAATCAAGTCGAGCTGATCGCGCTTCTCAGTCAGGATATCTTTCGCTTTTTGGTAACAGCGGTTGATGATCGCTTGGATTTCCGTATCGATCTCGTGTGCGATTGCATCCGAGTAATTCTGTTCGTTTTGGAAATCACGGCCGAGGAAGACGTTACCGCTTTGACCTGATCCGAATTGAAGTGGTCCGAGTTTTTCACTCATCCCGAACTCCATGACCATTTTCCGTGCAAGACCTGTCGCACGCTGGAAGTCATTGCTTGCCCCAGTCGAGACTTCTCCGAAGACGATGTCCTCTGCGACGCGACCACCGAGCAATCCAGTAATCTTATCTTCGAGTTCCGGCTTCGTCATGAAGTAACGATCTTCTTTTGGCAACATGACGACATATCCGCCCGCGTTTCCGCGAGGAACGATTGTTACCTTGTGTACTTCATCCGCATCGTCGAGCGTGACACCGATGATCGTATGTCCAGCTTCGTGCCATGCGACGATCTTTTTCTCTTTCGGCGAGATGATCCGGCTCTTCTTCGCTGGTCCAGCAATGACGCGGTCAATCGCTTCTTCGAGGTCAACGATTGAGACTTTATCACGATCTGCACGAGCGGCAACAAGTGCTGCTTCGTTTAGAAGGTTTTCAAGATCCGCACCTGAGAATCCAGGTGTTCGTTGTGCGATGGCTTTCAAATCAACCGTTGAATCAAGTGGTTTGTTCCGCGCGTGAACTTTCAAGACTGCTTCACGACCGACGACATCTGGACGGTCAACCGTGATTTGACGGTCAAAACGACCTGGACGGAGTAAGGCTGGGTCAAGAATATCAGCACGGTTCGTTGCTGCGATCATGATGATGCCTTCGTTTTCACTGAATCCATCCATCTCAACGAGAAGTTGGTTCAATGTTTGCTCACGCTCATCGTGTCCACCACCGAGACCTGCGCCCCGTTGACGACCAACAGCATCGATTTCATCGATGAAGATGATACATGGTGCATTTTTCTTCGCGTTTTCGAACAAGTCACGGACACGCGATGCCCCGACACCAACGAACATCTCAACGAAGTCAGAACCTGAAATCGAGAAGAATGGTACGCCAGCTTCACCAGCTGCGGCACGTGCGAGCAACGTCTTACCTGTACCTGGAGGACCTACGAGGAGGACCCCTTTTGGAATACGGGCACCGAGTTTCGCGAATTTACGCGGATCTTTCAAGAATTCGACGACTTCGACGAGTTCTTGTTTCTCCTCGTCTGCGCCGGCTACATCATCAAACGTGATCTTTTTCTTCTCTGTATCATAGAGGCGTGCCTTCGATTTCCCGAAGTTCATGACGCGACCGCCACCACCGCCACCTTGTGCTTGATTAATCAAGAAGAAGAAGAGGATGAAGATGATGATGAATGGAACGATCGTCGTCAGTAACGCGATCCAACCACCATTCGTTTCTGCTGCCTTGAAGTCCAATTTGACTCCTTGGCTTCTGAGTTGCGTATAGAGATCCGTTAGTTCCGTATCAACAGCCGGTACGACCGTCTCATACGTTGAATCTTTTTCACGCAAATCTCCTGTCACATTATACGTCTGCCCTTCATATTGGAAGGTAGCCGTCTTGATTTCACCTTTTTCAACAGACTCGACAAACTGTGTGTAATTGATTTCTTTGCTTTTGTTCACTGGACTCTGCAAGTATTGCAGAAACAAGATCAAAGCTAGAAAAATGACCCCAAACACGAGGGTATTCTTCACTGCTCGGTTCATCTTATGCCTCCTCTCCGCATCCATCTCGTTTTTCTAATGGATGAATACGAATCCTGGCGCGACAGGGCGCGCTTTGTAATTGGTTTCATCTTATCATGGGACAGACGAGATTAAAAATAATTAGCCGCCGTAGACTGCAGGTTTCAAGACACCTACATACGGAAGGTTACGGTATTTCTCTTCGTAATCCAGACCATAACCGACGACGAATTCGTGTGGAATGACGAAGCCGCTGTAATCTGCGTGCAAGTCATTCTTCCGTCCTGTTGGTTTGTCGAGCAACGTCACGATCTTAACGGACTTCGCTTTCCGGTACTTGAAGAGGTCGACGAGGTAGCCAAGCGTTAATCCGCTGTCGATGATATCTTCGACAATCAAGATGTCGCGTCCTTCTACCGATGTGTTCAAATCTTTTTCAATCTTGACTTCACCTGTTGATGTTGTCCCACCGTGATACGTTGAAACGTCCATGAAGTCCATTTCAAGGTGCATATCCATCTTTTTGACAAGATCAGACATGAACGGCATTGCGCCTTTTAAGACACACACAAGCAACGGAAAACGATCGTGATAATCCGCTGTCAATTCGCCGGCGAGTTCGCCCACTTTATTTTGGATCTCTTCTTCTGAAATCAGTACTTTTTCCATATCGTTCATCAAGGTCATGCTAGGTATTCCTCCTCCATAATAAACACTACATTACCATTCTATCATTAAATAAGATTTTGCGAGGAGTTCAAATGACCCGAATATTGCAATTCGATGTCCAATGACGGCTAAAATCACTCCATTTGCATCGACGACGACCGGAACCTGTTCTCGGAGATAACGTGGAACCTTAGCATCAATCAGAATTCGACTGACTTTTTTCGAACCTACGGCAAGCTGGATTCGATCTCCTGGACGTGGCGGACGCACCGTCAACGGGAACGCAATCGCGTCCAGCGGGATACCTTGGTTTCCGATTGAGAAGCGAACCATTTGTCCACCATAATGATACGTTCCCAAATTCTCCCCTACTTGAAACGGTAAATCGTCATTCATTGACCGTATCACACGATCCTGCATCAAAAAGCCATATGCACGTCGCATCCTCCAGTTTCCATAATACACTTCGTCCGAGCCCTTATCCACCCGAAGCCACATGATGAAGTGACGAATCGTTTCTGAAGAAAACGTTTCTCCCGTTAGTGTCGGCAAGACAAGCCGCTGTAAATCCGTCGGTAATTCTAAAATACGTGCTATCGGAATTCCGTTTGCTTCCTTACACCGGTCGAGATAGGTCGCGACGAATGTCGCCTGCTCACGCATGATTTGCTGTCGCGCATGCGCTGCCGCTGCTGTTGCTTGTTCAAACTCTGGACGAATTTCTCGGAGTGGCGGCACAATCGTATGCCGGATTTGATTACGCAAATAAGTAGTTTCTGCATTTGACGCATCTTCTCGCCACGGAACTTCATGTTGCAATGCATACTCGCGTAATGTTTGCTTCGATTCATGTAGCAACGGTCGATGCAACCAACCGTTACCAAACGGACGAACGACGGGAATACCATCAACCTGCGCTTCTCCACGAATGAGCTGAATGAGTAGCGTCTCAATTTGATCGTCTTGATGATGGGCGAGAATCAGACGCGAGCGCCCGGTCTCTTCCATGATTCGTTCAAAAAACGCATATCTCTCTTCGCGACAAGCTGCTTGAGAGCTCGTACGTCCTGTCCATTCTAAACGCGTCATGAAAAAAGATATCTTTCGGGCCGTTGCCCACTCCTGAATAAAGCACGCTTCTTCGTCGGACGCCTCTCGTAATCCATGATGCACATGCGCAATCGCGATATCGTAACCTTCTTTGTACAACCGATCGACGAGTACCATCGAATCACAACCTCCCGAAACACCTACTAAAAGTGGTTCGAACGGCACACCTTCCATAACGATTTCCCCTTTCCGTTAAAACCTAAAAAAAGCTATCTCTATATAATAGAGATAGCTTTTGAGAATGACCCGTACGGGATTCGAACCCGTGTTACCGCCGTGAAAGGGCGGTGTCTTAACCGCTTGACCAACGGGCCAAAAAAATATGGTAGCGGCGGAGGGAGTCGAACCCACGACCTCACGGGTATGAACCGTACGCTCTAGCCAGCTGAGCTACACCGCCATATTTTTAACTCGTGCGTCTTAAGCACATTTTCTATAATACGGGCAGGTCAAATGAAAGTCAACGCTTTTTCTAAAAATAATTTCAAAAAAATAAAAGATGGAATGAACGGCGTCATTCCATCTCTATTCTTATAGAGAACAGGTCAGCAAGTTATTGACGTTTTGCGCCGCGTCCGCCACGTTTTGAATCCGTTTGACGTTTCAACGTAGCAAGACGATCTTCACTATCTTTCAGGAAACTAGACATCAGCGTATCGAACGATTGTTCTTTGCGCGGTGGTGGTGTACCACGGCCGCCTTTGTTGAAGCCTCCACGGTTACCGCCTCCACGTGGTCCTTTGTTATCGAACGAACGTGGTCCACGATCTTGTCCTGCTGGACGTGGTCCACGGTCGAACTGACGTGCAGGACGAGGACGTTCGCCTTCTGGACGATCGACGGCTTTTTTGATGGAAAGACCGATCTTACCATCGTTTTCAACACTTAAGACTTTGACGGTGATTTCTTGACCAACCGTCAACACATCATTGATGTCTTTAACGTAAGAATCTGCCACTTCACTGATGTGAACAAGACCAGTTTTCCCTGTTGGTAACTCAACGAACGCTCCGAAATTCGTGATGCCTGTTACTTTCCCTTGCACTTTGCTGCCTACTTCAATCGACATAAATTGTATTGCTCCTTTTTAGTTGATTCGTTTCTTATTATACGAGTGATTCATTCTTTTTTCAATCAATCGGCAACCTTCAATTAGTCTTCCGGTGAAAAGTAGAAGATCGTTTCCCCTTTTTTCGAATAGAGCAACTCGCTCCGAGCTAAGTTCGCTACATACTCTTTATCATTGAGACGATTGATTTCTTCCTTCAGACGGGCGGTCTCTTTTTTCGCTTTCGTCTGCTCTTGTTCAGCTACTTGAAATGACTGCTTTTGTTCTGCGATCAATTGCCGTTTTTCCATGTATGACCACCCCATGAGGGAAAAGATGAGCAAAAAGACGGTCAGACACAAGAAAAAGCGATTTTTGAGACGTCGACGGTTTTCAATAGCATTCTGACTCAATTGCTTCTTACGGTCATTGAGCGGCTTGATCTTTGGCGTTTGACGCCCTGATTCGAGCGGTGTTGGCATATCATCCCTCCTCTTTCTGAGTGGTCATCCCTGACACTCTTTAGTATACTTCCTTTTTCCGGTAAATTACATCGATTCTTCGGAATTCACCTTTTCTTCACGGATGATTTCATACATATCAGACGCTTCTTCTTTTTTCGCATGTTCTTTAATGCTTGAAATCGCAACTGTCACGATCTTATTTCCGAACCGAATCGTCATCTCATCACCTGCTGCTACCGTGCTACTTGCTTTCGCTACATTACCATTGATCGTAATCCGACCTTGATCGGCGACTTCTTTCGCAAGCGTCCGTCGTTTGATCAGACGCGATACTTTTAAAAATTTATCAAGTCTCATGACTGTTCCTCCTGCTTCGCTTGATGCCAGAGTGAATCTTGCTCTTCAAGCGTCATCTCAACGAGCGGTCGATCCGCTAGTTGTTCCATCCGTGTAAAACGGCGAATAAATTTATCATTCGTTCGTTGTAATCCTTCTTCTGCCGATAGACCGAGGTATTTTCCGACGAGTGTTATCGAGAACAGGACGTCTCCAAATTCTCCGAGTCGTTCTTCTGGGGCTGCTTCTTTCAATTCATGTAACTCTTCGATCACTTTTTCAAGTGCCCCCTCGACGTCACTCCATTCAAAACCGACTTTCGCCACTTTCTTTTGAATGTCTTCTGCGCGCATCAAAGCAGGTGCTCCTTTTGTCACACCATCAAGTAAAGAAGTCCGCTCCGGTTTTTCTTGTGCTTTGATGTCTTGCCAGTTCGACACAACGTCTGCTGAAGAATCAACAGTCGTTTCCCCGAAGACATGGGGATGGCGACGAATCATCTTATCGCTGACGCTTCCGATGACGTCTCGAATATCAAAATACCCTTCATCTAGACCAATTTGTGCGTGGAGCATAACCTGTAAGAGGACGTCTCCTAGTTCTTCTATCATTAAGTTATCGTCCTGAAGGTCGATTGCTTCCAGTAATTCGTAAGATTCTTCGATTAAATGTCGTTTTAAGGACTCATGCGTCTGCTCTTGATCCCACGGACAACCACCTTCACCGCGTAATCGCGCGATAATCTCTTTTAAAGTCGCGAAGTCACGATTCAACGTCTGCTCATCCGTAACCGGTGGTACATAGACCGTCGTTAAGTTACTGAGCGTCGTCACATGATCGAGTTCATATAACGGCACGCTTTGGACAGTTTGTTTGCTTGTACCCGCTGCCGTGACCAAAGTGACAAGATGTTCGTCCGGATAACGTTCCATCAGCTGAACCTTTAAGTCACCGGCGACGAGCGCATCATAGACTTGTCCAATCAACAAATGTTGACGAATCTGTGCTTCATCGACAGCAAATGCCGTTGCATCAAGTAACTGGAATCCTTCAATCGGATCCACGCCAAGTGCAGCGAACATCGGATCAAGAAAACTTTGTCCCCCTACGACATCGACATTGTCTGTCCGTTGCAACAACTGTTGCACAGTACTCTCAGCGACTAATGGATGTCCTGGAACGGCATAGATGATATTTGTCGTTTCAGAAAGACGAAGCAATTCCTCGACGATTTCTGTATATACGTCTTCAAACCGACTATGTCGTTCATAAACTGAGTCAAATGATGTAAAGTTCATTCCCTCTGCTGCAAGTTCTGAAACGACTGGATGATCCACTGTCCGCAAATAGACAGGTTGTGTCGTGTTTTTTAATAATCGATAGATGCCAAACGGCAATTGTTCGAGTTCGCCGACGCCAAGGCCGACGATCGTAATTCGGTGTGTCATATGCTCCTCCTACGTTGGTACATCTGATATAACTTATCTCCTAAAGGCAATAACGCCCACTCTTGTTCTGATAAGGCACGAAAGCGTAACGCCATACTGCCATAAATGATGGCACCACCGACGACAAGAACGCCGACTTCGAGTGCCGCACCGATTCGTGTCTCAAGCTCAAACAGCTGGAAAAACGTCTCGATCAGATACAGAAACACACCCATGGTAAGCACAGGTAAGACCAGTCTTCGATAAAAAACAGTTCCCGCAGATACACGACCGAACTTCCGGTTCAATAAAATCCATTGTGCTGCCGCCATGACGGCAAAACCGCCAAATGTCGCCATACCCGCCCCGATCATACCATATCGGGGAATGAAATAGAGGTTCAGAGTAAGCTTCGCCCCTAATCCGATAAGAACACCAACAAGCGCATACTTCTCGGCATCAACCGACTGGAGACAAGAGACGATCATCATCGCGATCGATGCGGCAAATGCCGTCGCTGCGAGCCAAATCAATCCCGCTGTTCCTTGATCATTTTGATATAACGCAATATTGAGCGGACGCATCACACCCATTAGCCCGATCGTCGCTGCAGCGGCAATCAATAAACCGGAACGGAGTAATGTCTCGAGTTGTTGACGCATCATCTGTGGATCGTGTTTCCGGTATGCGGTCGACAAGGCTGGCACACTCGCAAGGCTCATCGACGTCGCAAACAGAATCGCAAATTGCAGTAACGGATACCCACGGTCGAGTATTCCTTTTTCGATTTTTGTTTCCGTCGTATTGCCAAGTAGATTGACGAACGTTAATCCATCAATCAATTGCATCAGCAACAAGGCAAGTGACGCGATACTAACTGCTACACCGCTTGTCACCAGCACTTTTCCGACACGTCTTATATGAATACTCGAAAATACCGGACGACCGATTTTCCCTTTCGCAAAGCGTAACAGGACGAATAACGAAACGATGCTGCCGCCAATCGCCGTTAAATGAGCGCTCGCACCAATCCAGTAGGGGTCCGCCTGCATCGAGACACCGATATACGTCACAAGCAACAATAGTCCGACACGGACGGCATTTTCAGAGACTTGGGATACAGCCGTCGGTCGCATCTCAAGATCTGCTTGGAACATTCCTCGTAGAACAGCAATCACGGGTAGTAAATAAAACGTACATGTTACCGCACGCAGGGGCACAACCAGTTTTGCATCCCCGAACCACCCAGCGAGCGTCGGGGCGATCCACCATCCGAGCAGACCGAAAAAGACGGTCATGGCAAGTAAGACATAAAAAATCGACCAGAGAACTTCTCGTTTCTCATCCGGGTGGTGAAGCGTCAACTTCGCCACGATGACAGGCAGCGCATAAATGCCGAGCGCTGCCGCAATCGCAAATAATGGATAGACGGTCTGATAGACGTACAATCCGAAATCACCAGCGAGGTTCTGATACGGAATCCGGTAAAAGAAGCTGAGCAATTTTGAGATATAACTAGAGATCGCAAGCAGTGCTGCGCCTTGCGCAATCGTTCGTCTATTCATCGCCCGACGAGCCGGCGATCAAGTTCCGCCAATAATTGTTCTGCCTGCATCGTCATCTGTTGCGTCGACTGTTTGTTGCGGTTGAGGGTTAAGACGAGTTTCTCCTCTTGTTGTCCCATTCCAAGACCACGTCCCAGTGGAACAGTCCATTTAACGAAGTCCGCCACATCGAGTTGTTGTGTCGATTGGAGCGATAAGACGATCTCAATTTTCGGATCGGTTTGTTTAACACGCTCGACACGCGCCCGTTCAGCGAAAATGCGCATTCGCGTCAACTGGATCAAACGCGCGACCTCATCCGGAAACTCACCGAATCGTTCAAGCATTTCCGTTTCGAGTTGTTCGAGACTATCGACGGTATCAACATATTTCAAACGTTTGTAGAACTCGATTTTCAGCTCGGAGTCTGTCATGTAGTGCGATGGAATATAGGCATCAAGGCTGAATGTGAACTCAGGAACGAATTTCTGGATGCGTTTTTTACCTTTCATCCGTTCTTTCCGCTCCTCGACTGCTTCTGCAAGCATCTGCGAATAGAGATCGAAACCAACAGAATCGATGAATCCAGATTGTTGCGAACCGAGTAAGTTCCCGGCACCGCGAATCGACAGGTCACGCATTGCGATTTTAAAACCGCTACCGAGCTCCGTGAACTCCTTGATCGCCTGCAGACGACTTTCTGCCACTTCCGTCAATCGTTTTTGCGGACGGTACGTAAAGTACGAGTAGGCGACGCGACTTGAACGACCGACACGACCACGTAATTGATAAAGCTGTGATAAGCCCATTTGATCGGCGTCATGAACGATCAACGTATTGACGTTCGGGATATCAATCCCCGTCTCAATGATCGTCGTACTGACAAGGACGTCGGCATCTCCTTCGAAGAAGGCGATTAGCTGACTTTCGAGTTCGGTTTCCGTCATTCGACCGTGAGCCGTGACAATTCGTGCTTCCGGTACGAGGGCGCGAATCTCTTCTGCCTTTCGCTCGATGCCCTCGACACGGTTGTAGAGGAAGAATGCTTGTCCACCACGTCCGAGTTCCCGTTCGAGTGCTTCCCGCATGACGATTCCGTCGTATTCCATGACGTATGTCTGGACCGGATAACGGTTTTCCGGTGGTGTCTCAAGGACCGAGAGATCACGGATTCCGATCATCGACATGTGCAATGTCCGCGGAATCGGTGTCGCTGTCAACGTCAAGACATCGACGTTTGTCTTCAACTGTTTCAGACGTTCTTTGTGTTTAACACCGAATCGTTGCTCTTCATCAATGATCAACAATCCGATATCAGCGAATTGGACGTCTTTCGACAGCACACGGTGTGTCCCAACGACGACATCGATCGTTCCTTCTTTTAACCCTTGTTTCGTCGCCTTTAATTCTGCTGGCGAACGGAACCGGCTCATGACCGACACTCGAATCGGCCATTCACTGAATCGCTCAAGCATCGTTTCGTAGTGTTGTTGCGCAAGGACGGTCGTCGGTACGAGTAACGCGACTTGTTTTCCAGACATGACCGCTTTGAACGCCGCTCGAATCGCAACTTCCGTTTTCCCATACCCGACGTCGCCACATAATAGACGATCCATCGGACGCGGACGTTCCATATCCTTCTTGATCTCGGCAATCGATCGCAATTGATCGACCGTTTCCTCATACGGGAACGAAGCCTCGAACGCTTGCATGTTATCGTCGTCCTCTGGGAACGCAAAACCGACGGCAGCTTCACGAGCCGCATAGAGCTTGATCAATTCATCAGCGATATCCTCGACCGATTTCTGGACCTTCGCTTTGACCTTTTTCCATTCCGTCCCGCCGAGTTTATAAATCTTCGGCTCTTTTCCTTCAGCGCCGACATACTTTTGAATCAAGTCGATCTGATCGACAGGAACATACAACGAGTCCTCTCCCGCGTAAACGAGATGGAGATAATCCTGATGATTACCGGCTACATCAATCGTCTTGATGCCGTGGTATCGTCCAATCCCATGATGAATATGAACGACGTAATCGCCTGTCTTCAATTCTTGGTAGCTCTTGATCCGTTCAGCGTTCGTCAGCTTCGTCGTTTGCTTCCGGCGACGCGCTGGTTGCTTGAAGACTTCTTCTTCCGTGATGACGACGAGACGCGCATTCGTCATCTCGAATCCACCATGAATTCCCCCAATCAGGATCGCTGGTTGACCACGAGTGATGCCTTCTTTCGTTACGATCGAGGCTTCGACCCCATAATCGGATAACGTCTGACGCATCCGCTCGGCACGTTCTCGGTTACTCGCTAAGAAAACCATCCACATGTCAGCGCGACGATATCGCTCGACTTCTTGCTTCAGGCGTTCCATCTGACCATGGAACGGTGCAATCGGTTTGATGCTGAAATGGATTGCCGCACTTTCCGGTACCCCACTCCGGCGGGTCGGTAGGAGCGAGAGATACAACAATGGTTGTCCTTCAAAGACATGTGCCATCGGAACGGACAGGACGTAATCACTGACGCTTTGTCCGCGTTCAATGAGAGACGCCATCCATTCTGCTTCCTCTGCATCCTGGACTTCCGCCGCTTCTTCGACCCGTGCGACTTCATCGACGATCAAGACGCTTCCCGTCACGTCTTGACGTAACGTCGACGTGTAGAGGATCGGTGCATACTTCGCGAACTGTTTCGGACAATCGCCATTTTCTAACAACTCGACGTCATAGGCGATTCCCTCTTCAAGTGCCGCGAGGACTTCCGTACTTTGGACGCGCTCTTTCGTCGCCTCATAAAGACGACGGACTTTTTCACCCGCGTCCTTCAACTGATCCTTCGTCGCGAAGTGTTCCGCCGCTGGCATCAAACATGCTTCTGCGACGACACCGAGCGAACGTTGTGTCTCCGCATCGAATGTATAGATCGAGTCGACTTCCTCGTCGAATAGATCGAGCCGGTATGGGCGTTCGACCGTAAGCGGATAAATATCGATGATACTTCCGCGAACAGCAAACTCACCAGGCGTCGTCACGGTCGCTGTCCGTTCGTACCCCGCATCGACTAAATCTTGAACGAAGTCCGGAATCGATAAGATGTCGCCCGGCTTCACTTGTTTGACGTGTGACAGGAACGTCTGTGCATCCGGAACATATCGACGTAAACCGACGAGCGGAATGATCAAAATTCCGTCGTCCGTCGTCAGTAAACGATGACGGGTCTCAATCCGCGTCGCCCGCAGTTCTGGACTTGCGCCATAAGAAAGTTCTGCTGCTAACGTCTCATCGACCGGATAGAGCATGACGTCTTCTTCCGGTACGAGTTCAATCAAATCATCGTACAGTTTTTGTGCTTGGAACATATTATGTGTCACGAGTACGAATCGACGTTTCGTCTCCTGATAAATCCCGGCTACGAACAATGCTTTCCCACTGTTCATCAGACCGGTGATCAACTGAGCGTTGACACCGTCCCGGAAACGTTCCCGAACCGTCTTGATTTCAGGAATCGCTAGTAAGAGTTCTTGTAATTGTTTCATCTTCTTCCTCCTAAAACACGACAGCAAAAACGCTTTGGAACCCCAAAGCGTTGCGTTCAGTTATACCGATTCATTAAAGCGAGAAACGGTGTGTCTATGAAGTCCGTCGCTACATCGACAGACGCATTGAGTACATGTTGCAGACTTCCTTGCTCCGCCTTCGAAAAATTCATTAACACCCAGTCAATGACTTGGATGGGTGCCGGTGGTCGACCGACGCCGAGCTTAAGGCGCTTGATTTCCTGCGTACCGAGGTGCTGGATCAACGACTTGACGCCGTTATGACCGCCTGCACTGCCTTTTGAACGCAACCGTAGTTTCTCAAGCGGCAAGTCCAGATCGTCATAGATGACGAGCACATCTTCGACCGCGATTTTATAGAAATCAAGTAACGGTCGCACCGCTTCACCTGATAAGTTCATATACGTCAATGGCTTGACGAGCACGACACGTTCTCCGTTTATCATTCCCGTTCCGAAGAGGGCTTTAAACTTCGATTCTGAAAGCTTGATCCCGTGCTTCTCCGCTAAGGCATCAATCGCAAGAAAACCGATGTTGTGGCGCGTATTCGCATACTTCGCACCAGGATTCCCTAATCCGACGATACATTTCATATCGATTCCTCATTTCTATTAAAAAAAGTAAACGAACAAGGGTCCGATTTCAATAAACCGGACCACGTCGTTCGTATGCATCAAGCAATCAGCTGAAGAGCGGGCTGATTGATTTCTGTTCGTGTACACGGATGATTGCTTCTGCAAGCAAACGTGCCACAGAGATTTGTTTGATTTTGCTTGCACATTCGCGTTGTGTCAAGTCGATCGTATTCAAGACGACGAGTTCTTCGATCGCTGAGTTCTCGATCCGTTCCATTGCTGGACCCGAAAGAACAGGGTGTGTACAACATGCATAGACTTGTTTCGCTCCGTTTTCGATCAAAGCGTTCGCTGCAAGTGTGATCGTACCCGCTGTATCGATGATGTCATCGATGATGATGGCAATCTTGCCATCGACTTGACCGACGATATTCATGACTTCTGCGACGTTCGGTTTCGGACGGCGTTTGTCGATGATCGCGATCGGTGCTTTTAATTGTTCTGCTAATTTACGTGCCCGTGTGACACCGCCATGGTCTGGAGAAACGATGACGAGTTCGTTTGGATCGATGTTCTTTTTCTCGAAGTATGAAGCGAGAAGCGGTACACCCATCAATTGATCTACTGGAATATCGAAGAACCCTTGGATTTGTGCTGCATGGAGATCCATCGTCACGACGCGTGTCGCCCCTGCTACTTCAAGCAAGTTCGCAACGAGTTTCGCCGTGATTGGCTCACGTGAACGTGCTTTGCGGTCTTGACGCGCATAACCGTAATATGGAATGACGACGTTGATTGTCCGTGCAGACGCCCGTTTCAGTGCATCGATCATGATGAGAAGTTCCATCAGGTTTTCGTTGACTGGTTGGCTTGTCGATTGAATGATGTAAATATCATCCCCTCGGACACTTTCTTCGATGTTCATCGAAATTTCGCCATCACTGAAGTGTTTGACTGAACTTTCGCTGACCGGGATTCCGATGACTTTAGCGATTTCCTCTGCCAGTGGTTTGTTCGAGTTGAGTGCGAAAATACGAATTTCATGTTCTAAGACAGTAGACATGTGTAGGTGGCCTCCATTTGTTTGGGTTTAGACGAGTAGAGCGACAAGTAATGAATTAACGATAATCGGGTTTCGTCGTTTGACGTTCCCGTGCGATCGCGAGACCGTTTTCCGGCACATCATCCGTGACGGTTGATCCGGCAGCAACAAGGGCATTCTTGCCGACCGTGACCGGTGCGATCAAGTTGACGTTACAGCCGATGAAGGCATCGTCCTCAATGATCGTCTGGAATTTATTTTTTCCATCGTAGTTGACCGTGATCGATCCACAACCGAGGTTGACGTTCTCTCCGATCGTCGCATCTCCGACATAGCTCAGGTGTGCTGATTTGCTACCTTCGCCAAATGTTGATTTTTTGATCTCAACGAAGTTTCCGACGCGTGTGTTCGCACCGAGAACCGCTTGCTGACGTAAATGCGCGAATGGACCGACTTGTGCCGCAGGACCAACCTTGCTATCCGTGACGACGGATTGACGAACAGTGGCGCCATCTGCCACTTCACTATTGCGGATATCCGAGTTCGGACCAATCGTACATTCTGAACCAATGACCGTGTGACCGAGTAATTGTGTTCCCGGATAAAGAACAGTATCTGAACCAATCGTGACGTCCGGTCCGATATACGTCGAAGACGGGTCAACGAACGTGACACCTTGACGCATCCAGTACTCGTTCGTCCGCTTACGCATCGATGTTTCCGCTTGCGCAAGTGCGACGCGATCGTTGACACCGATTGTCTCTTCGAACGTAGGTGCCGCATACGCTGCGATCGTTTCGCCTGCTGCTTTAGCAATCTCAATCACGTCTGGTAAGTAATACTCACCTTGCGCGTTATCGTTCTTGACCTGCTTCAGCGTTGCGAACAACATCTCGTTATCAAATACATACGTACCGGTATTGATTTCCCGAAGTGCAAGTTCTTCTGCATTCGCATCCTTGTGCTCGACGATTTTCGAGACGTTTCCATCTTCGCCACGCACGATTCGTCCGTAACCTGTCGGATCGTCAGCGAGTGCCGTCAAGACAGTCACTTTTGCGTTCGTATCCGTATGATGTTGTAACAATGAAGACAGTGTCTCGCTCGTCAAGAGTGGTGTATCGCCACAGACGACGAGTGTTGCTCCCTGTTCGTTCCCGAGTACGGGTTCTGCCATTTGAACAGCATGACCTGTGCCAAGCTGCTCACTTTGAAGTGCGTATTCCACCGATGTGCCAAGCACTTCTTTGACGGATTCCGCACCGTGACCGACGATGACGACCTGTCGCTTGACGCCGAGCGTCGCTAATTGATCGACGACGTGCTGTACCATAGGTTTCCCAGCGACTGGGTGAAGTACTTTGTAAAGCTTCGATTTCATCCGAGTTCCTTTACCCGCTGCTAGAATTACCGCGAAATGATTCATCCTTGTCGCTCCTCCACGTAAATTAGTGTTGATTTCGTTCTGAAATAGTACACTCGTTCCAACTATAACGAAAATGGCATCGTTATTCAATGATGGGACGAAGCGGAATCGAGGAAAAAACGAGAAAAAAGACAGGTTTTCCCAAGAAGAGAAAACCTGTCTTTTTCTTATGCTTGATTTGTCGTTTGGGCAGAAGAGACTTCGTAACCGAGACCTTCTTCTTGATCCTCACGTGCCGCATAGGCTTCGAGTACTGAATCTTCGACCTTTTTTCGCATTAATGCATTGATTGGATGAGCGACATCCCGGAAGATACCTTCTTGCGTTCGTTTGCTTGGCATGGCGACGAAGAGACCACTGTTCCCTTCGATCACACGCAAATCATGTACCACGAATTCATGGTCGAGCGTAATAGAGGCAAGTGCTTTCATTCGACCCTCTGCCACGACGCGACGAATTTTAACGTCCGTAACGTTCATTTTGTCCGCACCCCTTTAACCGTTGTCACAACTCTTCGTTGTCTACTTCTACTTACGGCTTAAAACAAACAAAGGTTTAGTCTTTCCCAATCTTTTTACGCATAATTTCCAAAAGTTTGATAATTACAGTATAGTTACAATCCATGCGGCTGTCAATTTCAGGTAGTCTCTGCTTCCGAGAAATAGTGATCGACGTTTCCACGCTTGACTTGAATTTGACCAAGATCGACGTCGACGTCCGCTAATTTCATTAAGCTGACGTATTCGTTAACCATCTTCTTCTCGGCACCCTCTGCCTCGATCAAGACACCCACACCTGCGACCTTTGCTTCGAACTCGCTCAAGAGACTCATCATTCCGCGAATCGTTCCGCCGGCTTTCATGAAGTCATCGATCAATAAGACGTTCGCCCCACGTGGTAAACTCCGGCGCGCAAGTGCCATCGTCCGAATCGCTTTTGAAGAACCTGAGACATAGTTGATACTGACCGTTGAACCTTCTGTCACGCGACTATCCGAACGCACGATAACGAACGGCACACCAAGTTGCTCAGCGACCGCATAAGCAAGTGGAATCCCTTTCGTCGCGATTGTCATGACGACATCGACTTTCTTTTGGCTAAAGACAGATGCAAACACTTGCCCCATTTGTTTGACCATCTTCGGATCCCCGAGTAAGTCCGTCAAATAAAGGTATCCCCCTGGCAACAGTCGATCTGGACGTGCGACACGTTCACATAGATCGTCGATGAACGGTAACGCCTTCTTACTGCTCCACGTCGGGATGAACATGACGCCACCCGCAGCACCTGGTACCGTGACGAGACGACCCGTTCCCTCATGCTCTAACATCTCGCTGACGATATCTAAATCTTCACTGATCGACGATTTCGCCGATTTATAACGTTCTGCAAAAATCGTCAATGAGACGAGATGATGGGGATGGTCAAGCAAGTACCGCGTCATGTCGACCAATCGACCACTTCTCCGAATTTTCATTTGTTTTGTTCCACCTCTCCGTAATTCCGAATATTCAATAGTGAATATATCATTTTCATACGGATATTATCAATGGTTTTCGCCTAAAAGACGAACGACGTAGACTTCGTTACAAAAGCCGCGTAATCCATTATAGAGACGTTGTGCCCGATTCTCGTGTTCCGTCAATGCAAAGACCGTCGGACCACTTCCGCTCATCAAGACGCCTTCTGCGCCACAACTCGCCATGAATTCCTTGATTTGCTCGACTTCCGGGTGCATCGGCAACGTGACCGATTCGAGAACATTCCCAAGTGACTGGCAAATACCTTGGAAATCTTGCGCCTTCACCGCATCGATCATCGCTTCGACGTTCGGACGTTTTGCCGTGTTCAAGTCAAGGGCACCATAGACGTCAGCCGTCGATACACCGATCGTCGGTTTGGCAAGAACGACCCAACACGGGGGTGGTGAGACAAGTTTTTCTAGCTTCTCTCCGCGACCCGTTGCGATCGCTGTTCCTCCCATGACACAAAACGGTACGTCAGAACCAACCGCCGCGCCGACTTCCGCCAACTCTTCCAGCGTCAAACCGAGTTGCCATAACTCGTTCAAACCACGTAATGTCGCTGCTGCGTCACTAGAACCACCTGCAAGTCCCGCTGCGACCGGGATGTGTTTCTCTAAGAAGATTTCGACCCCTGTCTTGACGTCGTATTTTTCTTTTAAGATTGCTGCTGCTTTATACGCAAGATTACGTTCGTCGTTCGGAACGTAAGCGTGCTGGGCATTCATTCGAATTTCTCCTGACGGCAGCTCCGTCAATTCTAGACGGTCTGCCAAATCGACTGTCGTCATCACCATATGTACATCGTGATAGCCGTCCGGGCGCTTTGCCGTCGCATCCAGGACTAGGTTGATCTTGGCCGGAGCCTTTACAATAATCGTCATCGTGCCGTTCCTCCTCTAGTTCGTTTCCTGTAGGAATTGTATCAACCTTTCCACAAAAAAAGAAGCGAACATTTTGTCCGCTTCGGAAGGTAAGTTTACGAATTCGCAAATTCGATTTGTACGGAGTCTGTTAGCACGTCGGCGTAGCTATAAGAAACTCGCTCGACATTGTGGCGCTCTGCGTCTAGCTTGACTACAAACACCGAAGGATACGTCTCAACGAGCGTTCCGATTCGGGTTACGACCTTTTTACGACCGCCGCTTGCTTTTAGCGTCAGTCTTTCACCAACATGTGTTTCGAAAACATGTCTGATTTCGTTCAACGTCTTTGGCATACGCTTCACCTCACTAATATTTATTATAGCATATTAAATAAATATTAGAAAGGGGAAATATTATATCTGTTCTAATCGTATCCGTCAACGTTTTTTAATTGGCAAAAGTGCATCCGCTAACTGTGCGAATTCCTGCAGGCTGAGCGTTTCTCCGCGACGACGTGGTTCGATTCCAGCTTCCAACAATGCCGCTTCGACCGCCGCCTTTTCCGTCTTCCCGAAGTGTGTCGTCAAGTTGTTCAAAATCGTTTTCCGGCGTTGTGCAAAACTTGCTCGGACGATTTCGAAGAATAATGCCTCATCCTGTGTCTGTACCGCCGGCTCTTTTCGAATGTTCAAACGGATGACTGCTGAATCGATATTTGGTGCCGGAATGAAGACTTGTTTTGGAACCGTGAAGCAGACTTCAGCTTCCGCATAATACTGAATCGCGATCGATAGAGAACCGTATGCTTTCGTGCCCGGTTTTGCACCGATTCGTTCAGCGACTTCCTTTTGAATCATCATGACGAGCGTCCGAAACGGTGCTTTCGCTTCGAGAATCCGCATGATGATCGGTGTCGTGACGTAATACGGGAGGTTCGCGACGACGGCAATATCAGTGATGCCTTCTTGCGTGAACTCTTCTGCGACGATCGTCGAAAGATCAAGTTCAAGAGCATCGCCGTGAATGACCTTCGTATGAGGATACGGTGAAAGTGTATCGTCAAGAATCGGTAGCAACCGCTGATCGATTTCAAGAGCGACGACTTTTTTCGCCTGTTTCGCCGATTGTTCCGTCAATGAGCCGATTCCTGGTCCGATCTCGAGTACGCCGCTTTCAGGCGTTAATCCAGCTGCCCCGACGATGTTTCCTAATACGTTTAAATCGATTAAAAAGTTTTGTCCCAACGATTTTTTAAACGAAAAGCCATGTTTCGCTAAAATTTCTTTAGTCCGGTGCAATGTAGCAATGTCTTTCAAACTTCTTCCTCCTCTAATTGTTTCAATGCCGCTTCCCATTCCGCCCGCGTGATTCGGATCGATGCGACGCGTTTGACGAGTTGTTTTGCATTCGGTTCACCAATCGCAAGAATCTGACCGAGACGACGACGACGGATTGAGGCTGCTGGTCCACCAATCAAATCGGCTGCTAGAATCATCTCACGTGTCACTTCGGCAACCGGTGCTTCTTCCGTCTCATAGACAGCAGCGAGCGCCTCTTCGATTGCGGCAGGTGAGGCATGCTCCACACCAATTTTCCCTCGCTTATCTTTTGCTTGGGCACGAGGAAGATAGGCGTGTTTACAGCCTGGTACGCGTTCATTGATTCGGGCACGGATACGATCTCCTGGAAAATCAGGGTCCGTGAAGATGATGACACCGCGTCGTTCCAGTGCCTTCTCGATGCGTTGCATCGTTTGTTCATTAACGGCTGAACCGTTCGTTTCAATTGTATCGACATCAAAGACTTCTTGTAATCGTGTCGTATCATCCCGTCCTTCGACGACTATGACTTCTTTTAAGCGTTTCCGCATGATCTCTCCACCTTCTTCAAACACTCTCGTAATTGTACCTGTTTCCACGAAAAAAACAAGGAAGCGTCACGTGTCCGCTTCCGTTGCACTAGGAATGACCCAGACTTGCAGTTGTTTTCGACCGAACGTCTTCGCTTTTTGTTCTCCATCGACCAAGACATCGATCTTATTTCCTTTGATGGCTCCACCGGTATCGAGGGCGATCGCAAGACCCACTCCTTCGACGTAGACCTTCGTTCCAAGCGGAATGACTTTCGGATCAACCGCGATGATCGGCATCCCTTGATAGGTGATCGTATCCGTCACGTCATACCCGGTCGCGGTCAAGGCACGTCCGTTGTACAAACGACTGCCGTTCGAAGCTGGGTCGTTCGTATACGCCGTCGCTTCGACCATCAAACTCTTCGCACTCGAAAAATCAAGGTCCGCATCGGCTTTCGGTGTTTCAGTTAGTGGATTCGTCGCCTGCTCTTCGTTAAAGACGGGTGCTTCAGTAGGCGTCTCGATTGGTTTTGTTCCGACCTTGACGACTTGTTTGATCGGTGTCCGTGTCACTTGGTCATCAATCAGTTTCTTCTCTTTGCTAAGACCGTCAGCTAACGTCAATTGATACTTTTTCGTTCGGACACCCGGACGACCTGATGCCGTCACGAGTTGTTCGCCTTCCGGTAGAGTTGGATCCTCGACTTCTTCAATCTCAAACGGCACGAGCTGTTCTTGCGTCAACGTCGCACGACGTGTCGTGTTGACCGTGATCAACGTTCCTTCCGTCACGCGGGTATCGGGATCCGGAGCGACCCGGTCTTCCTTTTGCAGACGGATTCCTTCCCGTGCTAACAATTCCCGAACTGACGTCTCATACGTGTAGATTTGTCGGGCTTTTCCACCAACGACGAGATCAACGGGAAAAGCTTCCCGGTACCGAACGGTCATTCCGTTCGTCAACACAGCGTCAGAGGACGGATAGATATCATCCGTCTCCGCTTTTTTGATGCCGCGTTCTGCCAGCAAATCCTTCACTTGGCGTGCTTGCGTTCGAACGCGACGAGACTCACCATATCCCATGATCAGCGTGATTTCTTTCGCCCGCTGAATGACGATTAATCGTTTTTTCGGCAGGTCGGCACTAAGTGCTGGTTCAATCACATCATTGTCACGCGTCGTAATACCGGCTTCTTCAAGTGCTCCATAGACAGAGTCAGCTGTCGTTTCAATTTGCTGTTCTTGACCATCAATCAAGACAGTCACGGTTTGTGGATGATCCATCATCCCATAGACGAGTGCTGCCGCAAGTAGCAGGCTGCACCCGATCGTAATGAACGTCAACGAACGCATCATGGCAAACGGAAGACTCGTTTTGCATTTTCCGTCGTCGCTGCTTCGACGTCAGCATACATCATGCCACGGAGCTGCGCGATCTCTTCGGCGACGAATCGGACGTAAGCCGGTTCGTTGCGTTTACCGCGGTGCGGTGTCGGTGTCAGGTACGGACAATCCGTCTCAACGAGTAGACGATCGAGCGGGACTTCCTGCGCGACACGTTTCGGCATCTTCGCATTCTTGAACGTAACGGGACCTCCGAGTGAAATGTAGAAGTTCATCGCCAGGCATCGTGGTAATAATTCAGCACTCATGCTGTAGCTATGCAGAATCCCTCCGACTTCTTTTGCATCCTCTTCTTCAAGGATCCGTAACGTATCTTCTGTCGCTTCCCGGTTATGGATGACGATCGGTTTTTTCTTCTGCTTCGCGAGACGGATCTGTTTGCGGAAAGCTTCTTGCTGCACATCTTTCGGTGACGTATCCCAGTGATAATCGAGCCCAATTTCTCCGAGCGCAACGACTTTTTCGTGATCCATCAACCGTTCGACCTTTTGGTACGCTTCCTCGTCAAAATCAATCGAGTCGACGGGATGCCAGCCGATGACCGCATAAAGATCATCGTACGCTTCGACGAGTTCCATCGCACGATCAATCGTCTTGTGATCAAATCCGACGACGATCATCGGTGAGACACCGTTCGCGCGTGCCCGCTCGATCGTCTCGTGGACGTCGTCCGCAAATTGGTCTGCATTCAAGTGAGTGTGTGTATCGATTAACATAGCTGTTCGACTCCTTCTTTAAAAAAATGCCTGTGACATGAAGTCCACAGGCATCGGTTTTATTTTACGCTTGCGCCGTTCGCCATCGTTGACGGGACCGTCGCTAGTTCAAGTTTTCCTGCTTTTTCAGCAGCAAGGACCATTCCTTGTGAGAGTTCGCCACGTAACGTGACCGGTTTTAAGTTCGCCACGACGATGACTTTTCGTCCGACTAAATCTTCCGGCTCATACCACTGAGCGATACCAGAGACGATTTGGCGTGTTTCTTTGCCCATATCGACTTGTAGCTTCAATAGTTTTTTCGCCTTTTTGATCTTTTCAGCCGTCACGACTTCACCGACACGTAATTCGATCTGGTCAAAGACATCGATTGTCGTTTCTGGACGAATATCTTCGTCTTCTTCTTCAACTTCTTCTTCCTCAACACGTGCTGCAGAAGCTTGACGCATCATGTCGACGATTGCTTCGACTTCTTCTTTGACGTCGAGACGTGGGAAGATTGGTGTCGCTGTACCGACTTTCGTTCCTGGTGCGATGTCTGCGAATTTCTCGAGCGCTGCCCAGTTCATCGCTTGTCCAGAGAGACCCAGTTGCGCGAAGATCTCTTTTGGTGAACGCGTCATGAACGGTTGCAACATGATCGCCACGTGACGTAAGACGCCGACGAGATGCACCATGACCGAACCGAGTTCCGCCGTTTTGGATTCGTCTTTTGCAAGCACCCACGGTTGTGTCTCATCGATGTATTTATTGGCACGGCTGATTAATTGCCAAATGTTCGATAGCACGACAGAGAATTCCATATGTTCCATCGATGCTTCGACTTTCGTGACCGTTTCTTTTGCAAGATCCGAGAGTGTCGCATCAAACGGTGTCACATTGCCTGTATAGGCCGGGATCTCACCGTCAAAGTATTTCGTGACCATCGCGATCGTTCGGTTGAGTAAGTTCCCAAGGTCGTTTGCTAAATCGTAGTTCATCCGCTCAACGAATGCTTCAGGTGTGAACATACCGTCCGAACCGAATGGCACTTCCCGTAAGAGGTAGTAACGAAGAGCGTCGAGACCGTAACGATCCGTCAATGGGATCGGATCAACGACGTTCCCTTTTGATTTCGACATTTTTCCGTCTTTCATCAACAACCAACCGTGTGCGAAGACTTTCTTCGGTAATGGGAGATCAAGTGCCATCAAGAGTGCCGGCCAGATGATCGTGTGGAAACGAACGATTTCTTTTCCGACGAGATGAACATCTGCCGGCCAGTACTTATCGAAATTACCATGATCGTCCGTACCATAACCGAGTGACGAGATATAGTTCGTCAACGCATCGATCCAGACGTAGACGACGTGCTTCGGATTCGATGGGACTTGTACACCCCAGTTGAATGTCGTCCGTGAGACCGCTAAGTCTTGGAGACCCGGTTTAATGAAGTTATTGATCATTTCGTGTTTACGTGATTCTGGCAAGATAAATGACGGATTCGCTTCAAAGTACTCAAGCAGACGGTCCGCGTACTTGCTGATCCGGAAGAAGTAACATTCTTCGCGAACGAGTTCGACTGGGTGTCCACTATCGGGGCTCTTTCCGTCGACGAGTTGTGATTCCGTATAGTACGTCTCATCCGGAATCGAATACCACCCTTCGTATTCACCTAGGTAGATATCGCCTGATTCAAGAAGTGTCTCGAACACTTTTTCGACGACTTTCTTGTGACGTGGTTCTGTCGTCCGGATATAATCATCGTACGAGATGTCGAGACGATCCCATAAGACTTTAATCTGCTCGACGACACCATCGACGAATGCCTGTTCCGAAATACCTGCTTCTGCTGCTTTTTCCTGGATCTTTTGACCGTGCTCATCGCTACCTGTCAAATACCGGACGTCGAATCCTTGAAGTCGTTTGTACCGTGCCATTGCATCTCCAGCCACCGTCGTATACGCGTGACCGATATGTAGTTTTGCACTTGGATAATAAATCGGGGTCGTGATATAAAATGTCTTTGCCATGTTATTCCTCCGTTCTCTTATTTCCATCTTCATTATAGGCTATTATACGCTGTTACGGGACTGATGTCGAAATTCACTTTTTGTCGAATCGAAACATTTTTTAACATCAGACATCAAATTACAAAAAAACACACTCTATAGTTTCATTTCCTTTAAAAAGGGAAAATACATTAATAAATCGTTTCAAATATGGGTTTTTTGAGAAATAAATGACATTTTGATTTCAAACTATTCAGATTGGTTGACTACTTTTGGAAAGTCTAGTATTCTACATTCTATAGAAACGATGTCGAATTTTGACGATTTTTCAAAAGAAAAAGAGATCCATGACATCAAAGGAGGAACAACAAAATGAAATCAACAGGTATTGTACGTAAAGTAGACGAGCTCGGTCGTGTCGTAATTCCAATCGAATTGCGCCGTACACTTCAAATCGCAGAAAAGGATGCCCTCGAGATTTATGTCGACAACGAACAGATCATCCTTAAAAAATATAAACCAAACATGACTTGCCAAGTGACAGGTGAAGTATCAGAAGATAACTTCAAATTGGCTGATGGTAAATTGATTCTTTCACCAGATGGCGCACAACGCGTTCTCGTTGAATTAAAAGATTTCCTCGATCGTCATTACGCAAGCAACGAATAAACAAAAAAGGAAGCTCCTTAACGGGGCTTCTTTTTTTAATCTGCTTCGTGAAACGCGAGGTACAATTCCTGACGATCCAGTCCTCGTTCTTTTGCGACACGCTTCAACGCTGCATTCGGCTTTTCGCCCTCTTTGATATACCGACGGATTTGCTCGAGCGGATCACTGTCTTGAATGACGGCATCCGGTCGTTCTTCGTTTGATCCTTCGACAAGGACGACGAACTCACCTCGAACGTCTTCTGCTGCCCAAGCGCGTAATTCACTCACACTTCCACGAATATACTCTTCATACCGTTTCGTTAGTTCTCGGGCTAACGTCACCTGGCGATCACCAAGTACTTCTTCGATCCCTTGCAACATCTCTTTCAATCGATGCGGTGCTTCATAAAAGATGAGTGTTCCTGATTCGTATTTCAATTGCTCTAACGCTTCGCGGCGTTCTTTTTTCTTTCGTGGCAAAAAACCATAATACAAAAAGCGTTCTGTCGACAGACCGGACGCGACAAGGGCTGTCAATGCAGCGTTCGCACCCGGAAGAACGATGACAGGAATATCTGCTGCGATCGCTTGGCGGATCAAGTCGCTTCCCGGGTCCGAAATACCGGGCATCCCGGCGTCGGAGACGAGGGCAATTTGCTTTCCCGCCTCTAAATCAGCGAGTAGTCGTTCGCCACTTGTTTGTTTATTGTGTTCGTGGTAACTGACCAGCTTCGTCTCAATCGAAAAATGCCGAAACAATTTCATCGTCTGCCGGGTATCTTCTGCTGCGACGATATCGGATTCCTGTAAGATCCGGACAGCTCGATACGTCATGTCTTCTAAATTGCCGATTGGTGTCGGGACGATATAGAGACCGACTCCTTGCTGTTGATAGCTACTTGTCGCTTTCATGAGGTTCCTCCTTGAATCAAACGCTCTTTCTGTGAACGTGTCAATTGTTTAATCGCGTATTCCCGCTTCATCGCTTCTGATTTTGTCGCGAAAATTTCCTCATGAACGAGGACGACCGGTAGACGGGCACGTGTATACTTCGCCCCCTTGCCTGCGTTATGTGTCGCGATGCGTTGCGTGACGTCTACCGCGTAACCCGTATAATACGTATCATCTTGGCAACGAACGATATAGACTGCATGCTCAGACATTGAACAGTTCCTTCATCTGAGCCGCATACGAGTTGTTCGCTTCATAGACGATGAACGGGGGAAGCACCTTCAGTCCAGGTTTTGCATCCTTGATCCCCTCGATCAACAGCATGTTTGCTTCCTTCCCTGCTTTCGGATAAATCAGCTGCATCCGTTTCGGTTCCAAGCGATACGTCCGCATCAAGGTAACGATATCGAGCAGTCGTTCCGGTCGATGGACGAACGCTGCTTTTCCGCCTTGTTTCAACAAATCAGATGCACCTCGAATGCAGTCTTCAAGGGTACAGAGAACTTCATGTCTTGCAATCGTATAATGTTCACTTTGGTTTTGGTTCGATGTCTCGTTTGCTAAAAAATAAGGCGGATTACAGGTGACAGCATCATAGATTCCGTATCCAAGACGCGTACCCGCCTCTTTGACGTCCCCTTCAATCATCTCAATCCGGTCGTTCAGTTCATTCAAGGTGACGCTCCGTCGTGCCATCTCCGCTAGTCGCGGCTGGATTTCAAGACCCGTGATCTGCCCTTTCGTCCGGTAGGATAAAAAGAGTGGAATTGCACCGTTTCCTGAGCAGAGATCGGCAATCCGCCCCTGTTGAATCGGGACCCACGCAAATCGTGCGAGCAGTGCCGCGTCGAGTGAATACGAGAAGACGGATGGACTTTGAATGATTTTCCCTTCCTGTCCTAAGAGATAATCAAGTCGTTCGTCTGGTAATAGTTCAAACATGTCGTGCCTTCCTTTCCGAAAAAAAGACTGACTCATGTAGAAGTCAGCCTCTCAATGTTTCGTTAACATGGATAAGCAAAAGAGACAATCGCCGTCTTTTCGTACTTGTCCATAATGCAAGTTACAGATGTGGAACCCTTCCTGGTACAATCGTCCGAGATTATCGTAGCCCGCACCGACGCCCGCTTCCGCTTCTTCCGCTTCCGTGACCGGCTGCTGTTCGTCGCGTTCGACTTTTTCCCGAAGGTGATGATTCTCCAGATACAGATGTTGGTTCTCTTCCATCATGTAAGCCAGCTGATCCTTTAACACGCTCAGATGCTCAGTCAGCAAATGAATCTGTTGCTCAATCGCATCGACACGCGTAATGATTTCTTTTTTATCGACTCTCTCCACGCGTATGCACCCCGTTATTCTTTTGGTCGTTTTGGTTTTACGGCACCAACGGATAATAGTTCTTCCATTGAGTACGTCAAGACGCGGGAACGATCCTTCAGTTCGATTTGAACGACTTGATCGAGGATGTTCAAACCAACGACGCGTCCTTCGCCTTCAGGTACTGTCAAACGTTTTCCGTAGTCCGGCAAATCACGGCGCATTTCTTCATACGTATCGTTCTCATATTTCAGACAGCACATCAAACGACCACATACTCCTGAAATCTTCGTCGGATTCAACGACAGATTTTGATCTTTTGCCATCTTGATCGAAACCGGTTCGAACTCACCGAGGAAAGATGAACAACATAAGACACGACCACACGGACCGATGCCTCCCAGTAACTTCGCTTCATCCCGAACACCGATTTGACGGAGTTCGATGCGTGTCCGGAAGACCGCCGCTAAATCTTTGACGAGCTCACGAAAATCGACACGTCCTTCTGCCGTGAAGTAGAAGATGACCTTATTGCGGTCAAACGTATACTCGACATCGACCAATTTCATATCGAGTTTATGTTCACGGATTTTTTCAACACATACCGCATGCGCATCAAGCGCTGCGACTTTATTTTCGCGGACGATCATTGCATCCTTATCGTCAGCAATTCGAAGAATGGATTTCAGTGGCAACACCACATCTTCTTCGTCCATTTGTTTATCGGCGATGACCACTTCGCCATATTCAATGCCCCGTACCGTCTCAACGATGACTGCTTGTCCTCGTGATAATGACTCTTGTCCAGGTGCAAAATAATAAATTTTGCCCGCTTCTTTAAAGCGAACGCCTACTACTTCTAGCATGTCGCTCTACCCTTTCTGTAAGTCAAACATGAGACGCTCAACTGTTAATTGGGGATTAACATTCGCTTCGACCCGTCGGACTGCAGCAAGCACAGCTTGCAACCAGCGGGTGATCGTCGTCTGGCTCTTGGACCCCATCTGTTCAAGTCGGGGTTTACTATTCGTATAGGTCATACCTTCCCACGCCGGATTCAGTTTCAGGCGTAAGACATCCTCGAAGAAACAGGTGACGAGTTCAAGACCGATTCGGACATCCTGACGGTTCTTGAATTGTCCCATCCATTTCTCTTGTACGAACAGCGGTAAATCAGCCGGACGATTCGCTAATTCCTCCATCAATTGTAACACTGACGCTCGCGCATTTACAAACCAGTCTTCGAGTAATGCTTCTTCCGCATCCTCGACTTTTGGATAGACACGCGCTGCCAGTTGCGTCAACTCGTGGTCCCGTCCCGTTTTTTCAGATAAAACCTCGCCAATCATTTGACGATCCGCTGGGCGAAAACTTAATAACTGTCCCCGCGATCGAATTGTCGGTAAAAGGAGTTGAGGTTGATTCGTCAACAATAAGGCCACTTTTCCTTCTCCTGGTTCCTCAAAGAACTTCAGCAAACTGTTCGCTGCCTGCGGAGTCATCTTATGGGACTGGGTAATGACATAAATCTGACGATCGCCTTCGAGTCCTCGGAGTGAGAGATCATGCATCAATTGTTGAATCTGTTCTTTTTTGATGGTCGCGCCATCTGGTTCGATTTCATAATAATCGACCAAGTTGCCACTTTCCATCCGCCGACAGCTACGACAGACACCACACGGCTCTACATCGACCGGTGCCTCACAAAAAAGGCTTTTCGCGAACAAGTGAGCCGCTTCAAGTAGAAGCGGCTCATAGTCTCCGGTAAAGATATAAGCGTGATTGATTCGATCGTTCCGTAACGAATTTTGAAGAATCGTCGAAATGACCGATTGTGTCTGTTCCAGTTCATGAAACGTCTGCATCAGAATTGATGAAACCCTTCGATTGGCAAGACGAAGACCGTTGCCCCGCCTACCTGGACTTCAACGGGATACGGGATATAAGAATCGGCATGACCACCCATTGGTGAGATTGGAGAGACCATCTGTTCGCGGCTCGAACAGTTCTTTTTGATCAATCGTAACAAATCATCGAGACGCTCACTCTGTACACCAATCATGAACGTCGTGTTCCCTTCTTTAAGAAAACCACCTGTCGTTGCCAGTTTCGTTGCTCGGAAATCATGCTCGACAAGTGCTTCCGCCAAACGTAAGCTATCTTTATCTTGGACGATCGTAATGACCATTTTCATGAGAATCTCTCCTTTTCTTCTAAATACGTAATGACATCTTCCACTAAGTCCTGATGAATCGCTTCAATCGATCGATTGGCCTGTACGATCTGTACCCGTTCTGGATCCGACGCCGCAATCTGCTGAAAACCATCATAGACGCGGGCACGAAACGCATCATCTCGCTGCTCGATTCGATCAAGTGCTCCCCGGTCCATCATTCGTTTTTTAGAATCTTTTACCGTTAAATCAAACAAATACGTCCGGTCTGGCGCCAACCCGCCTGTTGCAGAATCATTGATTTGACGCACGAGATCAATCGGATGTCCAAGACCATATCCTTGATACGCAAGTGACGCATCAACGAATCGGTCACATAAAACGATTGTGCCTGCCTCTAACGCTGGTCGAATCAATTCCTCGACATGCTGGGCACGAGACGCTGCATACAGCAGAATTTCCGTCATCTCTTTCATCTCTTCAAAATCAGGATTCAAAATCAACGAACGAATTTCATTTCCAACGCGTGTGCCACCTGGCTCGCGGGTCGTCATGACGTTATAGCCCTTTTCTTTTAACACATCGCCAAGCAATTGTAGTTGTGTCGTTTTACCGGCACCATCCGGTCCTTCGACAGTAATGAACGTACCTTTCATTCTTCAAACCCTTCCTCTATGACGCGTAACGCTCCTCGTTGCAATTGTTCGCCTCCTTGCAAATGAACGGCTACGGTTTGATAATGTCGTAAACGTAATACCTGTTCCGCCGTAATGCGTTCTCCTCTGACGATCAACGGAATGCCTGGCGGGTACGGAATAATCGTTTCGAGTGAAACATGACCGATACACTCATCCAGCTGACGGAACGTACCTGTTGCTTGTTCTAACTGTTCATAAGAACAAGATAAAGCAGATACCTGTATTTTACCCATAATTGGTTGCTCGATATACCTTTTCAAAGGAATTCCTTCTGATTTCATCATTTGAATGGCTCGTTCGACACGATGGACCCAGTCATTCTGCTCAGACTTTGCTAGCGGACGAAGTGGCAAAATACAGACGACGTGATCTCCTAGAGCAAATTCCGCATCGAGTTGAACAGCTCGTAACGCGTGCAGCAACGCATCTCCTGAATATCCCTCATACGTTAATGTCATCCGTGACCAATCATCGAAGCGAAGGACCGTCATATGATCGAACCGTTGAAGTGCTTCGATGAATGTATCATGACTAGCCTGAATATCTGACATACCTTTAACTGTCCATTGTTCACGGTAGGAACGGGCATAGTCTAATGAAGCCAGCAGTAAATATGAAGGACTTGAGGTCTGAAACGCTTGAAGCGCTCGCTGTAACTTTCTTCTCATCTTTTCCGAAAATCGCTCATGCATCCATGCTCCCATCGTCAGTGCTGGAAGTGTTTTATGGGCAGACTGGACAACAGCAGTTGCTCCTAATTCAAATGCAGAGCGTACACCAAATGCTTCACCGAAGTGTGCACCATGTGCTTCATCCACTAATAAAGGGAGTTCATGCGACGCTGTGAGCTGAACGAGTGACGTGATGTTAGCCGCTTCCCCGTAATATGTCGGTGAAGTGATAAACACGCCGACTCCTCCTGGATATTTCGTAAACGCTTCCTTTAATGTTTCACGTGAAACATGTCCACTGATTCCCGTTTCCTCATGGATGTCTGGTTCAAGAAAGATGGGTTCGATCCCCAGCCATTCTAACGCATTGAACACGGATTTATGCGAATTACGCTGTACATAAACACGCTCTCCTCTTGCTGCTGTAGCGGCAAGCATCGCCCAGTTCCCAACGGTCGAACCATTCACAAGGAAATGACTCGCTTTTGCACCGTAGACTTTTTGCAGCAAAGCTATCGCGTCTGCAATGGCCTCTTCCGGATGATGAAAATCATCTAGACCAGGTAATTCTGTGACGTCCCATTTAAAGAAGTCAGGAAGAGGTGTCAATGTTCCATTCTTATGACCAGGAACATGCCATGAGATGGGCGTTCGATCTAAGTGACGTTGAAGTGCATGTACAATAGGAAGTTCATGTTTCATGAAAAAACTCCTTTTCCTCTAAAATGATTACACAAAAAGACCGACCTGCAATCTGCAGATCGGTCAAGTGCCTGGCAACGTCCTATCCTCACAGGGGGAAGCCCCCAACTACTTTCGGCGTTCAAGTGCTTAACTTCCGTGTTCGGCATGGGAACGGGTGTGACCACTTGGCTATCGTCACCAGACGATCGGGCTCGCGCCCTCAAAACTGAAGTCATCAACAAGCATCTGCTAGAACAAGGCCTCGACCGATTAGTATCACTCAGCTCCACATGTCGCCATGCTTCCACCCGTGACCTATCTACCTCATCGTCTCTGAGGGGTCTTTCTTGATTACTCAAAGGGAAATCTCATCTTGGAGGGGGCTTCATGCTTAGATGCTTTCAGCATTTATCCCGTCCGCACGTAGCTACCCAGCGATGCTCCTGGCGGAACAACTGGTACACCAGCGGTGCGTCCATCCCGGTCCTCTCGTACTAAGGACAGCTCTCCTCAAATTTCCTGCGCCCACGACGGATAGGGACCGAACTGTCTCACGACGTTCTGAACCCAGCTCGCGTACCGCTTTAATGGGCGAACAGCCCAACCCTTGGGACCTACTCCAGCCCCAGGATGCGATGAGCCGACATCGAGGTGCCAAACCTCCCCGTCGATGTGGACTCTTGGGGGAGATCAGCCTGTTATCCCCAGGGTAGCTTTTATCCGTTGAGCGATGGCCCTTCCATGCGGAACCACCGGATCACTAAGCCCGACTTTCGTCCCTGCTCGACTTGTAGGTCTCGCAGTCAAGCTCCCTTCTGCCTTTGCGCTCTACGAATGATTTCCAACCATTCTGAGGGAACCTTTGGGCGCCTCCGTTACTGTTTAGGAGGCGACCGCCCCAGTCAAACTACCCGCCTGACACGGTCCTCCAGCCGGATCACGGCTGCGAGTTAGAGACTCTATGCATGAAGGGCGGTATCCCAAGGGTGACTCCTCCGAAGCTGGCGCTCCGGGCTCGACGTCTCCCGCCTATCCTGTACATCATGCACAAAGCCTCAATATCAGGCTGTAGTAAAGCTCCATGGGGTCTTTCCGTCCTGTCGCGGGTAACCTGCATCTTCACAGGTACTATGATTTCACCGGGTCTCTCGTTGAGACAGTGCCCAAATCGTTACGCCTTTCGTGCGGGTCGGAACTTACCCGACAAGGAATTTCGCTACCTTAGGACCGTTATAGTTACGGCCGCCGTTTACTGGGGCTTCGGTTCAAAGCTTCGCTTGCGCTAACCCATCCCCTTAACCTTCCAGCACCGGGCAGGCGTCAGCCCCTATACGTCATCTTGCGATTTAGCAGAGACCTGTGTTTTTGCTAAACAGTCGTTTGGGCCTATTCACTGCGGCTCTACTCATGTAGAGCGTCCCTTCTCCCGAAGTTACGGGACCATTTTGCCGAGTTCCTTAACGAGAGTTATCCCGCGCGTCTTAGAATTCTCATCTCGCCTACCTGTGTCGGTTTACGGTACTGGCGCCTTCCCCCTCACTAGAGGCTTTTCTTGGCAGTGTGAAATCGTGACCTACGTCCCTACGGGACTCCGCGTCGTTCCTTGACTTTGGTGCCTGACGGATTTGCCAATCAGACGGTCTTGAAACTTGCACATGCACTTCCATCCGCATGCGTCACTATCCTCCTGCGTCCCCCCATTGTTCAAACGGTGGATCGGCGGTACAGGAATATCAACCTGTTATCCATCGCCTACGCCTTTCGGCCTCGGCTTAGGTCCAGACTAACCCTGAGCGGACGAGCCTTCCTCAGGAAACCTTGGGCTTTCGACGGAGGGGATTCTCACCCCTCTTTTCGCTACTCACACCGGCATTCTCACTTCCAAACGCTCCACTGCTCCTTCCGGTACAGCTTCGCAGCGGTTTGGAACGCTCCCCTACCATTCCTTACGGAATCCGCAGCTTCGGTGGTATGTTTAGCCCCGTTACATTTTCGGCGCGGCGCCACTCGACTAGTGAGCTATTACGCACTCTTTGAATGGTGGCTGCTTCTAAGCCAACATCCTAGCT
>NZ_JBBOUK010000001.1:0-35000 GCF_038006045.1 Exiguobacterium sp. FSL W8-0210 | reverse complement strand
TATCCCAAGGGTGACTCCTCCGAAGCTGGCGCTCCGGGCTCGACGTCTCCCGCCTATCCTGTACATCATGCACAAAGCCTCAATATCAGGCTGTAGTAAAGCTCCATGGGGTCTTTCCGTCCTGTCGCGGGTAACCTGCATCTTCACAGGTACTATGATTTCACCGGGTCTCTCGTTGAGACAGTGCCCAAATCGTTACGCCTTTCGTGCGGGTCGGAACTTACCCGACAAGGAATTTCGCTACCTTAGGACCGTTATAGTTACGGCCGCCGTTTACTGGGGCTTCGGTTCAAAGCTTCGCTTGCGCTAACCCATCCCCTTAACCTTCCAGCACCGGGCAGGCGTCAGCCCCTATACGTCATCTTGCGATTTAGCAGAGACCTGTGTTTTTGCTAAACAGTCGTTTGGGCCTATTCACTGCGGCTCTACTCATGTAGAGCGTCCCTTCTCCCGAAGTTACGGGACCATTTTGCCGAGTTCCTTAACGAGAGTTATCCCGCGCGTCTTAGAATTCTCATCTCGCCTACCTGTGTCGGTTTACGGTACTGGCGCCTTCCCCCTCACTAGAGGCTTTTCTTGGCAGTGTGAAATCGTGACCTACGTCCCTACGGGACTCCGCGTCGTTCCTTGACTTTGATGCCTGACGGATTTGCCAATCAGACGGTCTTGAAACTTGCACATGCACTTCCATCCGCATGCGTCACTATCCTCCTGCGTCCCCCCATTGTTCAAACGGTGGATCGGCGGTACAGGAATATCAACCTGTTATCCATCGCCTACGCCTTTCGGCCTCGGCTTAGGTCCAGACTAACCCTGAGCGGACGAGCCTTCCTCAGGAAACCTTGGGCTTTCGACGGAGGGGATTCTCACCCCTCTTTTCGCTACTCACACCGGCATTCTCACTTCCAAACGCTCCACTGCTCCTTCCGGTACAGCTTCGCAGCGGTTTGGAACGCTCCCCTACCATTCCTTACGGAATCCGCAGCTTCGGTGGTATGTTTAGCCCCGTTACATTTTCGGCGCGGCGCCACTCGACTAGTGAGCTATTACGCACTCTTTGAATGGTGGCTGCTTCTAAGCCAACATCCTAGCTGTCTAGGCAGCGCCACATCCTTTTCCACTTAACATACACTTTGGGACCTTAGCTGGCGGTCTGGGCTGTTTCCCTCTTGACTACGGATCTTATCACTCGCAGTCTGACTCCCGAGTATAAGTTGCTGGCATTCGGAGTTTAACTGAATTCGGTAACCCTGTGGGGGCCCCTAGTCCAATCAGTGCTCTACCTCCAGAACTCTCAACCTCGAGGCTAGCCCTAAAGCTATTTCGGGGAGAACCAGCTATCTCCAGGTTCGATTGGCATTTCACCGCTACCCACACCTCATCCCCGCACTTTTCAACGTGCGTGGGTTCGGACCTCCAGTCAGTGTTACCTGACCTTCATCCTGGACATGGGTAGATCACCTGGTTTCGGGTCTACGACAACGCACTGAACGCCCTGTTCAGACTCGCTTTCGCTACGGCTCCGCCTCATCGGCTTAACCTCGCGCGTTATCGTAACTCGCCGGTTCATTCTACAAAAGGCACGCCATCACCCGTTAACGGGCTCTGACTACTTGTAGGCATACGGTTTCAGGATCTATTTCACTCCCCTTCCGGGGTGCTTTTCACCTTTCCCTCACGGTACTGGTTCACTATCGGTCACTAGGGAGTATTTAGCCTTGGGAGATGGTCCTCCCGGATTCCGACGGGGTTTCACGTGTCCCGCCGTACTCAGGATCCACTCTGGAGGGAAAACAGTTTCAGCTACAGGGCTGTCACCTTCTTCGGCCGACCTTTCCAGGTCCTTCACCTACTGTCTTCCTTTTTGACTCCGTATAGAGTGTCCTACAACCCCGAAGAGCATGCTCTCCGGTTTGGGCTGTTCCCGTTTCGCTCGCCGCTACTCAGGGAATCGCATTTGCTTTCTCTTCCTCCGGGTACTTAGATGTTTCAGTTCCCCGGGTCTGCCTCACGTTACACTATGTATTCATGTAACATGTCCCATCCCATTACGGATGGTGGGTTCCCCCATTCGGAAATCTTCGGATCAAAGCATACTTACTGCTCCCCGAAGCATATCGCTGTTCGTCGCGTCCTTCATCGGCTCCTAGTGCCAAGGCATCCACCGTACGCCCTTCATACCTTGATCTAGCGTTGGTATTCTAAGAACACACGTCTTAAATGACATGGTTAATTAAAAGTTTGATGTCTTGTTGATGTCTTCAGTTTTCAAGGTGCGAGTGTCTCTTACGAGACTGAGAGACGAGCTCTCAAAACTGAACGATGGGCATGTCCCGTAAGGGACGTTTTCCTTAGAAAGGAGGTGATCCAGCCGCACCTTCCGATACGGCTACCTTGTTACGACTTCACCCCAATCATCTACCCCACCTTCGACGGCTGGCTCCTTACGGTTACCTCACCGGCTTCGGGTGTTGCAAACTCTCGTGGTGTGACGGGCGGTGTGTACAAGACCCGGGAACGTATTCACCGCAGTATGCTGACCTGCGATTACTAGCGATTCCGACTTCATGCAGGCGAGTTGCAGCCTGCAATCCGAACTGGGAACGGCTTTATGGGATTGGCTCCACCTCGCGGTCTCGCTGCCCTTTGTACCGTCCATTGTAGCACGTGTGTAGCCCAACTCATAAGGGGCATGATGATTTGACGTCATCCCCACCTTCCTCCGGTTTGTCACCGGCAGTCTCCCTAGAGTGCCCAACTGAATGCTGGCAACTAAGGATAGGGGTTGCGCTCGTTGCGGGACTTAACCCAACATCTCACGACACGAGCTGACGACAACCATGCACCACCTGTCACCATTGTCCCCGAAGGGAAAACTTGATCTCTCAAGCGGTCAATGGGATGTCAAGAGTTGGTAAGGTTCTTCGCGTTGCTTCGAATTAAACCACATGCTCCACCGCTTGTGCGGGTCCCCGTCAATTCCTTTGAGTTTCAGCCTTGCGGCCGTACTCCCCAGGCGGAGTGCTTAATGCGTTAGCTTCAGCACTGAGGGGCGGAAACCCCCCAACACCTAGCACTCATCGTTTACGGCGTGGACTACCAGGGTATCTAATCCTGTTTGCTCCCCACGCTTTCGCGCCTCAGCGTCAGTTACAGACCAAAGAGTCGCCTTCGCCACTGGTGTTCCTCCACATCTCTACGCATTTCACCGCTACACGTGGAATTCCACTCTTCTCTTCTGTACTCAAGCCTTCCAGTTTCCAATGGCCCTCCCCGGTTGAGCCGGGGGCTTTCACATCAGACTTAAAAGGCCGCCTGCGCGCGCTTTACGCCCAATAATTCCGGACAACGCTTGCCACCTACGTATTACCGCGGCTGCTGGCACGTAGTTAGCCGTGGCTTTCTCGTAAGGTACCGTCAAGGTACGAGCATTCCCTCTCGTACGTGTTCTTCCCTTACAACAGAGTTTTACGATCCGAAAACCTTCATCACTCACGCGGCGTTGCTCCATCAGACTTTCGTCCATTGTGGAAGATTCCCTACTGCTGCCTCCCGTAGGAGTCTGGGCCGTGTCTCAGTCCCAGTGTGGCCGATCACCCTCTCAGGTCGGCTATGCATCGTCGCCTTGGTGGGCCGTTACCCCACCAACTAGCTAATGCACCGCAAGGCCATCTCAAGGTGACGCCGGAGCGCCTTTCATCAACGGACCATGCGGTCCGATGAACTATCCGGTATTAGCTCCGATTTCTCGGAGTTATCCCAATCCTTGAGGCAGGTTCCTTACGTGTTACTCACCCGTCCGCCGCTCATTCCGCTGCCTTCCCTCCGAAGAGTTCCGTCAGTTTCCTGCGCTCGACTTGCATGTATTAGGCACGCCGCCAGCGTTCGTCCTGAGCCAGGATCAAACTCTCCATGAAGTGTTTGACTTGCTCGTTTTTGTGACCGAAGTCACGATTGACGAAGCTTGCGCTTCATTCGTTTTTGTATTCCGTAGAATACGATTTTTGCCTCATCGTTCAGTTTTCAAAGTTCGTCCGCGCCTGTTTTAGCGACTCAATTAGAATACCAAGTCTGAAACAAGAAGTCAACAACTTTTTTGAAATTGTTTTTTTACTTGTTTGCCGTAAGCGCTCGTCCTCTTAAGGACATGAATTAATATATCACGATAATTAGACATGTGCAACTACTTTATTAAAATAACTTATAGTTTTTTTAGAGCATGTAAAAACCGCAGACAAGAATGGCTGCGGTTTACTTCATCATCAATGAGACGCGTCTTCTTTTTGCTTCGCTTATATAGAAGAAATACAGTGATTCCGCTAACTTCATTTGTGCTTCTAAATCACCATAGTCATCATAGCTGATCTCTAAAAGATGACGCTTCATCAAATAATCTTCTTTTGCTTTTGCTAATTCTTCTAACAAACGCTCGTCGTACTCACTGCGAATCTTCTTTCGAAACCAACTCATAGTTCGCGACGTCCCTCCATTGCACGAGATAACGTCACTTCATCTGCGTATTCAAGATCTCCACCAACCGGAAGACCATGAGCGATCCGAGTGATCCGAATACCCGTCGGTTTTAAGAGACGCGATAGATACATCGCCGTCGCTTCTCCTTCGATATTCGGATTGGTTGCTAAGATGACTTCCGTAATCGCTTCGTCCGCTTGAAGACGTGTCAGTAGACTAGATACATTGATATCCTCTGGACCGATTCCTTCCATTGGACTGATCGCTCCATGTAAGACATGGTACAACCCTTGGTAATCTCGCATCTTTTCCATTGCAATGACATCCCTTGAATCTTGGACGACACAGACGATCGTACGGTTTCGGTGTTTATCTGTACATACATAACAAGGATCTTGATCCGTGATATTCCCGCAGACACTACAGTAGGCAATGTCGCGCTTCGCACTGACCAATGCCTTTCCGAACATCAAGACATCGTCCTCTTCCATATCAAGAACATGAAACGCTAGACGAACTGCTGTCTTCGGACCAATCCCAGGTAGTTTCATAAAACTTTCGATCAAACGACTAATCGCTTCAGGATATTGCAAGTGGTTTCCTCCTACGAATTAAAACATTCCCGGCAGATTCATACCTTGTGTGAATTTCCCCATTTTACTTGCTACGAGTTCATCGACCTTCTTCAAAGCATCGTTCGTTGCAGCCAAGACGAGATCTTGAATCATTTCAACGTCATCTGGATCAACGACTTCTTCTTTAATGATGACATCTACGATATTTTTATGACCATCTGCGACGACTGAGACCATTTCGCCGCCTGCTGTACCTGTCACTGTTAAGTCTTTTAGTTCTTCTTGTGCTTTCGCCATATCCTTTTGCATCTTCTGCATCTGTTTCATCATATTGTTCATGTTTCCCATTCCGCGCATCTGTATTCCTCCTCGAATTTAATCTTCGAACTCTACGATATCACCAAAACGACCAAGCGTCTCGGACAATAACTGATCGCTCTCCGATTCTTGTTTTGTTTCCTTCTCTTCTATACTACTACTATTTCGCTTAGCAACAAACTCTGCCTTCAGTTCATGCCAATCCTTTGAGAGAATCGCTAAAATTTCGCGTTTGACGCCACATACTTCATACAATGCTTCTTCAATCACGAAACGTGTTCGTTCATTCGTCATGACCTGCTCAAAGTGCCATCCTTTACCGTCATCGAATTCAATCAGCAACGTATCCGCTGAACAAAGAACCGGTTTACTCTCATGGAGTAACGAGTAGATGGGGCCATCTTCTTTTAAAATCCATTTTAAGATGTGATCCCAGCGTTCTTGAATCTCGCGCAATTGCGCTTTCTCTGCTCGCTCTAGCATTTGGCGAATCCGCTCTTTGGCGATTCGAACGGTTGGTCGTCCTTGTTTCCGCTTCGGTTGCGCTTGTGGTGCAACCGCTTCTTGTGCTGGAACACCATTTGACTTCCACTGGTGCATCTGTTCTTTCATTTCGCGGACTTCCTGTTGCAACGATTGGACGATCTGTCCCGTCGTTCTCCCTTGTTCCGCGATTTGAATGAAGGCAATCTCAACGAGTACTCGCGGATGATTCGTCAATCGCATCTGTTGTTGGCAGTCATGTAACTGATCAATGATCGTAAAACACGTCTCTGCTTCAATCGATTCAACGAATTGTTTGAACTCATCCGTCGGGCGCGCACGCTCTAGCAAGTCGACAGCTGTAGGAGAGGCTTTCAACAACAACGTGTCCCGGTAAAAGAAGACGAGATCCTCCACGAAACGTTTTAGATCTTTTCCCGCTCGTTGCATCGTCTCAAGCGTCTGTAACAACTGATCGACTTGATGTTCATGTAAGGCACGGGCAATATTCAATAACGCTTCATCTTCTACTGCCCCTGTTACTTCAAGAACAGCCGCATCGTTCAAATCACCGTTCGAAAAAGCAACCGCTTGGTCGAGTAGACTCAGCGCATCACGCATACCACCATCCGCCGCTCGGGCGATCAATCGTAATGCCGTATCCGAATACTCGATCGATTGATCTTTTAAGATATATTGCATCCGCTCTACGAGTTGATCGACTTCATGCCGCTTCACATCGAAACGTTGGCAACGCGAGATGATCGTCGCCGGAATTTTATGTGGTTCAGTCGTTGCTAAGATGAAGATGGCGTGCGCCGGCGGTTCTTCTAATGTTTTGAGCAAGGCATTAAAGGCACCTGTCGACAACATATGCACTTCATCAATGATATAGACTTTATAGGCTGCTTCTGAAGGGGGATATTTGACTTTATCCCGGATTTCCCGAATCTCATCTACGCCGTTATTGGAAGCCGCATCGATTTCGAAGACGTCTGGGCTTGATCCTTCCGTGATCGCAAGACACGTCGGGCACGTATTACACGGTTCTTTGACCGGTGCATGCTCACAGTTGATCGCTTTAGCGATGATTTTGGCAAGACTCGTCTTTCCTGTTCCGCGAGGACCCGAAAATAGATAGGCGTGGGACATCCGTCCCTCCATCAATGCATTTTGGATCGTACGGGTGATATGCGCTTGTCCAACGACTTCGTCGAATCGTTGCGGACGGTACACGCGGTATAGTGCTTGATAGGCCAAGTTTGCGCCTCCTCTTTTTAAGTTCCTCATTCTATTTTACCTAAAAAAGTCTACAACCGAAACCGGCTGTAGACTTGTCTTTAAAAATTAAACTGCCGCGCACCATATTCTGAAATATGTTCAACATGCGTTACTCACGCAGCCTGCTCAGTCCAAGCACCCCTACAACACACAGAGAGCACCACTTAAGGCTGCTTCCTTCCGGACCTGACCTGGTTCATGGGTATCTGTTGCGTAGGACTCAAACGTCAACGCTACTTACGTGAGGCAGACCACACCAATCATATCCCTCGACATGGAATTCAGTCTCGCTATAGCGGATTGCGAGTGACAGGGAACCGCTACATCCCCACCTAGCACGGCAAATGGTTTATCGATTTTTAGTGGCACCTTGTTTCAGTGCTTTTTCATTATACTGTTTCATCTGGTGTGATGCAACCCATTGCCCACTTTCGTGCTTTCTTTTTCGCACGTAGTTCCCGAAAGAACGTCGTTAGCATCTCCCCACACTCTTTTTCTAATATACCGCTCGTCAGCTCTGAGACATGATTGAACCGATCGTCTTGCACCAGGTTCATCAGTGTTCCACAACATCCACCTTTCGGATCAACGGCACCAAAGATGACATGTTCGATTCGTGACAGCATGATGGCCCCTGCACACATCGGACACGGTTCGAGTGTCACGTATAACTCGCATCCTTCCAGTCGCCAATTACCGAGTTTTCGGCACGCTTCCTCAATCGCGATCAACTCGGCATGTGCCGTCGCTTGTTGATCCGTTTCCCGGTGATTGTAGCCCGTCGCGATGACTTCATCGTCTTTGACGATGACACATCCGATCGGAACTTCACCGATCGCTTCTGCCTTTTTCGCCTCTTCGATCGCAAGGCGCATATAGTGTTCCTGTCGTTCCATCGATGATACTCCTCACTCTAAAAAAATTCTCCTTTTGAAACTTCAGCAAGTCGTACTTCTTTGTGCTAAAATATAAATTGCACTTTGCTGAACGGAGGGTCATTGTATATGTTCATAACGGTTGAAGGACCGATTGGTGTAGGCAAAACATCACTTGCGAACGCCATCAGTCACCATTTCTCTTTTTCTATGTTACGCGAAATCGTCGAAGAAAATCCCTTTCTTGGAAAGTTCTATGAAGATATCGAAGAATGGAGCTTCCAGACGGAAATGTTCTTCTTGTGCAATCGCTTCAAACAACTCGATGATATCGAACGTCATTACCTCAGTAAACAACGCTCTGTCGTTGCTGATTACCATATCTTTAAGAACTTGATTTTTGCACACCGCTCTCTGAAGGTAGAGCATCTTGAGAAGTACGAACAAATCTATTCGATCCTGACGACAGACATGCCGAAACCGGATGCTGTCATCTACTTGAACGCAAGCATCGACACCTTGATGAAACGTGTTGCGCTGCGCGGACGAGAAATCGAAGAAAACATGTCACGTGCCTATCTCGAACAATTAGCCGAGGATTACGAGACATTCGTCACGGAATACCAATCCAAACATCCGGAAGTCAAAATCATCCGTTTCGACGGGGATGCACTCGACTTCGTCAAGCGGCCGGAAGATCTCGAGTACGTCTTGACGACGATCCGGAACGAATTATATGAAGGAGCGAACCACGCATGAACTTGAAGCTACGCGAACAATACAACATCCCGGCAGATGCCGTCATTACGATCGGCGGTATGGTCGGGATCGGTAAATCAACGATCACAAACGGATTAGCAGATGCCCTTGGTTTCCGGACGTCACTCGAAAAAGTCGATACGAACCCTTACTTGGATAAATTCTATCATGATTTCGAACGTTGGAGCTTCCACCTCCAAATCTATTTCCTCGCTGAACGCTTCAAGGAGCAAAAGCGGATTTTCCAATACGGTGGTGGTTTCATCCAAGATCGTTCGATCTATGAAGATACAGGGATCTTTGCTAAGATGCATTTCGAAAAAGGAACGATGTCTCCAACAGATTACGAGACATATTCAAGTTTGTTTGACGCAATGGTCATGACACCATTCTTCCCGCATCCGGATCTTTTGATCTATCTTGAAGGTTCGTTCGAACAAGTACTAGAACGAATTCGTCTTCGCGGACGTGAGATGGAGCAACAGACACCAATCGAATATTGGGAAGAGATGTACGAGCGCTATACGAACTGGATCAATAACTTCACGATCTGCCCGGTACTTCGTTTGTCGATCGACGAATACGACTTACTGAACGAGCCAGAATCCATCGACCGGATTCTCGCGAAGATTGAAAAGCAGCTTGAAGTTGCTCGCATTGCCAATACACGCTAACTGATCAGATCTGCCTCTTAGGCGGATCTTTTTTGCGCAAAAAAAGGAGACGCGTGTCGCATCTCCCTCGCATTAACCAATTACTTGATTGATTTGTTCCATATGGTGTAGATCATGTTGAGCCATTGCTCCGAGGAACTGACCGATCGTCAGTTCTTTGTCTTTAATGACGACCTTGTCTTGCAGGCGTTCTTCCGGAATCAATTCGACTGCACGGCGCAACAAGTCACGGCTGACTAAAAACTCATCGATCGTCAAGATCCGTTGCTGCTCACGGCTCATCTTCGCCGCTTCTTCATTGACGGCTTGGCTATCTGGTGCGACACGGAATGGTTCACACGCGAGCAAGTACGGGATGCGCTCTGCGACCATGAAGCGATCCCATGGTGATAAGTGACCGATGATCTCAGCAATCGTCCATTTACCTTCTGCATACGATGTTCGCCATGCCTCTTCTGAAATCTGTTCTAAGTCTTTTACATATGTCATCGTCATCGCATAATGCGAAAGCAACGATTCTTTTGTTTGTTCGTTCATTTCGTCCACCTCTTCTTCGTTTTTCACGTAGGCAACCATAGCACGCACGAAGAAATCGATGCAACAAAAAAGCACCTCAGAATTGAGATGCTTTATAAAAAGCGGAGTCGGTGGGATTCGAACCCACGCGAGCCTTGCGACCCCTAACGGATTTCGAGTCCGTCCCCTTCAGCCGGACTTGGGTACGACTCCATGATTATATTTATTTTTGGGTAAAAAAAAAGAAGTGGAGGAGGCGGTGGGATTCGAACCCACGCACGGCTTTCGCCGCCTGACGGTTTTCAAGACCGTTCTCTTAAACCACTTGAGTACGCCTCCAAGCTATAAAACGTGCATGTCGTTGTCAAAAAATAAAAATGGAGGAGGCGGTGGGATTCGAACCCACGCACGGCTTTCGCCGCCTGACGGTTTTCAAGACCGTTCTCTTAAACCACTTGAGTACGCCTCCGTACTTCTTACCAGATCAATGATGACCTGTCTGTTTTCCTGACATTAATTATGATAGCATCTGCCTTTTAACGTGTAAAGACCTTTTCTAAAAAAACTTTTTAAAATACAGAAAGGGGGATTACTCCCCCTTCTGACTTAAGCTTGGATCACTTCAAGACCACCCATGTATGGACGAAGCACTTCTGGAATAACAACTGATCCATCCGCTTGCTGGTAGTTCTCTAAGATTGCAGCAACTGTCCGACCGACTGCAAGGGCAGAACCGTTTAACGTGTGAACGAATTCTGGTTTTGCGTTCGCTTCGCGGCGGAAACGAATCTGTGCCCGGCGTGCTTGGAAATCTTCAAAGTTTGAACAAGAAGAGATTTCACGGTAGACGCCTTGGCTTGGCATCCAGACTTCGATGTCGTATTTCTTCGCAGCCGTGAATCCGAGATCAGCTGTACACATGCTCAATACTTGATACGGCAGTTTCAGCTTTTTCAAGACCATCTCTGCTTGTCCTGTTAACAATTCAAGCTGCTCGTAAGATTCTTCTGGTTTGACGAAACGAACGAGTTCAACTTTATTGAATTGGTGCTGACGGATCAAACCGCGTGTATCGCGTCCGGCAGAACCAGCTTCTGAACGGAAACATTGGCTGTACGCCGCATAGCCGATCGGTAACTGATCTGCTGTTAGGATTTCTTCACGGTGCATGTTCGTCACCGGAACTTCTGCTGTCGGTACGAGGAAGTAGTTCGTCTCTTCGATCTTAAAGGCATCCTCTTCGAACTTCGGCAATTGTCCTGTTCCTGTCATAGAGTCACGGTTGACCATGAGTGGTGGCAAGATTTCTGTGTAGCCGTGCTGATCTTGATGGAGATCCATCATGAAGTTAATCAATGCCCGCTCAAGACGTGCACCCGCTCCGCGGTAAAAGACGAAACGGCTACCTGTTACTTTTCCAGCACGCTCGACATCGACGATTTTTAATTGCTCCATCAAATCCCAGTGTGGGACCGCTTCGAAGTCAAACGCTGGTTTGTCACCGACTTCACGTAAGACGACGTTATCGTCTTCAGAAGAACCGACCGGTACGCTGTCATGTGGAATGTTTGGAATACCGAGGAGAAGTTGGTTCAATGTCGCTTCGACATCACGTAACTCGTCGTCAAGCGTCTTGATCTCATCTCCGACACTACGCATCGCAGCGATCGCTTCGTCCGCGTTTTCCTTATTGCGCTTGAGTTCAGCGATTTTTTTCGTTGCTTCATTTCGTTCTGCTTTCAACACTTCTGTCCGCGCAATCAGTTCTCGGCGTTTCTCATCAAGTGCGAGGAAACGGTTCATGTCCGTCAAGTCCTCTCCTCGGTGCGCTAACTTTTCTTGAATGGCGTCAAAATCTTGGCGTAATCGTTTAATATCAATCATCTGTAATTCCTCCTTTATGTCATAAAAAAAGGCGACTCGTCTCTTTCCGGTATTTCTACCGAAAAGGGACGAATCACCTGGATCCGCGTTGCCACCCTCATTGCTAGACACATCTAGCCAACTTAAGACGCGATAACGGGCGTACCCGCACCTTGTTCGCAAGGTGTGCGATCCGGCTCGATTCAATCCATCGATCTGACTAGTTCACACCACCCACTAGCTCTCTTAACAGTATCGATACATCTACTTGGTCCGTTCATAGCATCTTTATGAGATTAGTCTTACTTTACACCATCGCCTTGGAAGTTGACAAGAGTCGATTGTTGAATCGCTTGTTCAATTTGCTTCGACCACGCTGTCCAAGCGCGGACGAGGCGTGTCGGAACACTCGCAAGTGGAACAGCAGTTGCGCTATACAAATTCACGCGGGGTGTCTCAAATCCTGGTAGATAGATCCCTTCGTCCGCGACCTGCACCGCACCGACGACTTCTTGTTTCGTCACAGGAGCCGTTGTTTTTGAGAAGTCGAACCGTGGTTCCCGCGTCTTCGCTTGTTTTAAGACCGTGACATATAACGAACCGTCCGTGACGACGTCTAGCTTTCGGACGGTTGCCCCTTTAATCGGAAGAACGTCTTTGATCCGTTCGCCTTTTCCGTAATACGTCAATGGCTCAAACGTCGCAAAACCATAGTCGAGTAATTTTTTCGTTTCCTTGAAACGGGCTTGATCGGAATCCGTTCGCATCACGACCGTGACAAGCGTCATATTATCCCGCGTCGTCACACTAGCGAAGCAATAACCGGCTAAATCAGTCGTTCCGGTCTTCATCCCCCGCATGCCGGCATATGCGAATTTTTCCTTCGTCAGCATCTTATTCGAGTTATTTAAGACCTCTCCATCAAGTTTCATCTGTGTTTTGTTCGTCACATCCAGTGCATCCGGGTAATCCTTGATGTAGCGAATGACGAGTAATGCGATATCGGTCGCTGTCATCAAATTCGTTCCTGGAAGGGTCGCATCGACAGCATCTAGACCAGAGGCATTCGCATACTCCGTGTCGTTCATCCCGAACTGTTTTGCTGTCTCATTCATCTTTTCAACGAACGCCGCTTCTGAACCGGCGACAGTTTCGGCTAGCATGACCGCTGCATCATTGGCCGATTTGATGAACGCCGCATTATACATCTCGCGAACCGTGTATGTTTTATCTTTAACTGGAACACGCGCGATTCCGGACGTCTTCGCAAGCTTTAACACTTTTGCACTCGGCGTGATTTTTTGATCCCACGTCAGTTTTTTCAATTCGATTTGTCGTCTGACGAGGTAGAGCGTCATCAGCTTCGTCATCGAAGCAGGGGGCAACGAAACATCCGCTTCCGATTGAAGGAGGATTTTCCCTGTGACCGCATCGGCCATTATGTAAGACTCTGCTTGAATCGAAGGTGCTGCTTGTCCCGCTGTAGGAAATCCTACGACTAGGAGCACACTTAAACAGAGTAGTAAAATTCGTTTCATCGTGTCTCTCCTTCACTCAATCATTCGTTTTACGAATAGTGTAGCACAAAAGAAGCACCTGACAGTAGAACCTATCAGATGCTTCCACGCTTTATGAACGGACGGACTGCCGCTGTTTGATTTTTTGTAAAAAATAGCGGTGCAAGCGATCGTCCTCTGTCAATTCAGGGTGAAACGAACACGCGAGGTGTAATAATGTCTCGACGGCAACGATCTGGTCTTCAACTTTCGCAATCACTCGTGTTCCTTCCCCGACAGACAGAATTAATGGCGCTCGAATGAACACTGCTTCGATTGGTTCCTCAATTCCTTCAACCGGTAGCAATCCTTCGAATGAATCGATTTGTCGACCGAAGGCATTTCGACGGACCGTCATCGAAATCGCGTTGAGATGACTTTGTCCTGCTTCGACAGCGGTTGCGAGTAAAATCATTCCGGCACATGTTCCGAACATCGGTAACGTCGTCGCTTTTTCCCGAAGCGGTTCCAGTAATTCATAGCGTTCGATCAATCGACGCATCGCGGTCGATTCGCCTCCTGGTAAGACGAGTCCATCGAGTCCATCGAGATCGCTCACTTGTTTGACGAGAACGACATCGACACCAAGACCTTCAAGCTGCTGTCGATGTTCACGGACCGCTCCTTGAACATCCAGAATACCGATTACCATCCGCGTGTCGCCATCCGTTCCTCAAACGGCATCGATGTGACATCGATTCCTTTCATTGCTGTTCCGAGTCCTTTGGATAAAGACGCGATCCGTTCAAAATCATCTTTATACGTAACGGCTTCGACAATCGCCCGAGCGACACGTTCTGGGTGTTCTGATTTAAAGATCCCTGATCCGACGAAGACACCGTCTGCCCCTAGGTGCATCATGAGTGCGGCATCAGCTGGTGTCGCGACTCCCCCGGCTGCAAAGTTCACGACCGGTAGACGTCCCTGTGTCCGAATATCACGTAATACTTCGTACGGAGCACCCCATTCTTTCGCAAATGTCATCAATTCATCTGGACTGACATGTAAAATCTGATTCAATTGTGCTTGAATTTGTCGCATATGGCGAACAGCTTCGACGACGTTCCCAGTCCCAGGTTCGCCTTTCGTCCGAATCATCGCGGCTCCTTCTGCGATGCGACGAGCGGCTTCCCCAAGATCACGTGCGCCACAGACGAACGGCACGGTGAACTCTGACTTCAGTAAATGATATTGTTCATCTGCCGGAGTCAGGACCTCACTCTCATCGATGAAATCGACCCCCATCGATTCGAGAACACGTGCTTCGACGATATGACCAATCCGGCATTTTGCCATGACGGGAATCGAGACCGCTCCGAGTACTTCTTCCGTAATCAACGGATCCGCCATTCGTGCGACGCCTCCGTCACGACGAATATCAGATGGAACACGTTCAAGTGCCATGACTGCAACAGCACCTGCTGCTTCCGCAATCTTCGCTTGTTCCGCATTGACGACGTCCATGATGACGCCACCCTTTTGCATTTCAGCCATTCCACGTTTGACACGATCCGTTCCTTGTTGACGTTCCATATCCATTCCCCCTTGGTTGACTTTCACTCCTTTAGTATACGGAACGTTGACACTTTTAAAAGTATCAGTTTATGATGATTTCAACAGGTCAGTTTAAGAAGAAGGAGTCAGACGAGATGGACATGCTATCATTTCAACTCACGCGCAATCAGGAAAAACCACTTTATGAACAGCTTTATCAACAGATCCGAAATGAAATCATTGCCGGTCGTTTAGCATACGGCACGAAATTACCATCCAAACGAAAACTCGGTCAATTTTTGAACTTAAGTCAAACGACGATTGAGCTTGCTTACCAACAACTCGTCGCAGAAGGATATGTCGAATCCATCTCACGTAAAGGGTACTTCGTTCTTGCCTATGAGGAACTCGCTTACGTCAAAACCTCACCCGTCATCGAACCACGTGTGACTAAAGAAAAACCGATCATCACGTATGATTTTCATCCAAGTAAGATTGAAGGGATCTCTTTCCCATTTGCCCGTTGGCGAAAGTATGCCAAAGATATCATCGATACCGATCACCACCCACTTGTCTCACTCGGTCATCCGCAAGGAGATCTAGCACTACGCGAAGAGATTGCGACCTATCTTTATCATTCCCGTGGTGTCGTCTGTTCTCCTGAACAAATCGTCGTCGGTTCAGGTGTCGAGCAATTGTTGCCGCTCGTCCTCTTCTTACTGGGACGCGACGTCACGTATGGTATCGAGGATCCCGGTTATCATACGACACGCCTCTTACTTGAAAATCATGAACGCATGATTGAACCGATTCGTGTTGATGCGAATGGATTACGAATCGATCAATTACAGGAATCAAACGTCGATGTCATGTATATCACACCAGCACATCAATTTCCGTCCGGTAGCATCTTATCCGTCAACCGAAGACATCAGTTATTAAACTGGGCGGCGATGGATCCGACCCGTTTTATCATCGAAGACGACTACGATAGCGAATTCCGCTACAGCGGTAAATCGATTCCGTCTTTGCACAACATGGACAGCAATCGTGTCATTTACATGAGTACTTTCTCAAAATCACTCATGCCTTCCCTACGGATTGGTTATATGGTCTTACCCGAAGTCTTACGCGCACGGTATCAAACAGAACTATCACACTATACCTGTAGTGTCTCGCGCTTCGATCAAACGATCTTGACGCGCTTCATGAAAGAGGGCGACTTTGAACGACATCTCAATCGGATGCGTAAAGTCTATCGTCGCAAGCTCGACGTCTTAATCCAATCACTTCGCCGGATTCCTGCCTTACGATTGACCGGCGAAAGTGCGGGGCTCCATGTCGTTGTTTCCGTAGCGAACGGGATGACGGAGCAGGAGCTAGTAAGGCGGGCACAACAGCAAGGCATCCAAGTATATGGTCTTTCTCAATACGCCCAGTTACCGCTTCTCTCTGATACGCCTCAAATCGTCCTTGGATTTGCGAGTCTCACTGAGCAAGAGTTGACGGAAGGATTACGATTATTGATGGACGCATGGGACTTGCGTAAATCATCATGAAAAAAGAGGCTGGGACATAACTAGCTGAATTTAACGAAAAGAAGGAATTGCCATCACTCAGGATGTGCAATTCCTTCTTTTTTCATCGTCTCTCGTCAAGCTGCCCTTCGGGCAACGCTTTGGATGAGCCATTTCCTCAAATTTACGGCCATGAGGATGAAGCCGAGCTCACGCTTCACCTTCGCTTTTCCTCGCACAGAAAAGCGAGTGAAACTCAAATTAGCCTTCAGATATCCAAAAACTGGTTCCACGTCTATCTTCCGTTTCGCATAGAGGGATCCTGTTTTTTGATCTGAAAGCCATTTTTTCATCTGTTCTTTTTGTTCTTCCCATGAAGTGTTTATGTGTACCTGTCGGTGACGCCCTTCTTCGGCCTTTGTACAACGGGAGCGGAACGGGCAGCCATCACACCCTTCACTTTCATACACCTTGAAATCACGCGTGAATCCGTAACGATCTGTTCTCTTGGACATGTAACGGAACGTTACGTCCTGTCCATTCGGGCACACAAACCGATCCGCCGTTTCATCGTAAGACCAGTTCGCTGTGTTAAAGGGATCGTTGCGCCATTTTCGCGACTTTTCTTTTTCGAACATCGTGTAAGGGATGAGTGGAATGCGCCCACGGCGCATCAGAATATCCTGATAATTCTCCTGACTCCCATAGCCGGCATCCGCAACGATATGCGGTGGTAGTGGTAAATATGAGCTGACCTCATCTAAAAAGGGGAGTAACGTCCGGGCATCCGTCGGATTCGGATAAATATCATAAGCGAGTGTGTATTGTCCTTCGGTCGCGATTTGAACGTTATAGCCTGGTTTGAGTTGTCCATTTTGCATATGATCTTCTTTCATTCGCATGAACGTCGCGTCCGTGTCCGTTTTCGAATAGCTGTTCCGTCCAGCGAGCGTCCTCTTTTGAAGGGCGTATCTCTGTTTCCGCTCGATGAAATCTGTAATTTCCTTTCGAAGGAGACGTGGTTCCTTCCGTTCAGAACGCAGACGTTTTCTTTCTTGGGTGTCCGTACTCGCCTCGATTTTTTGGTTGATGGAAGCGATATGTGCGTCTACAGCTTCACCCATGTGTTCGAGTTCTGAGAGAGTAAGCTCGTCCGGGTTTTCTCGTTCAATTTCCGGTAGGATGTCTTGTTCGACGAGGTTGTCATAGATACGATTCGATTTGTCCACGAGAGACGCACTATGACGTTCAATCGATTTCCGCCAAACAAAGGTATATCGGTTCGCATTCGCCTCTAACTTTGTACCATCGATAAAGATGGCTTCTTCATTGATTTCTCCCATCTCGACGAGATGGCAACGGAAGGTAACGAAGGCTTGCTTCAATATCGGAGTGACTGCGGGATGCACTCGAAAACGGTTGATGGTACGATAGCTCGGCGCATTCCCTTGTGCTAGCCACATCATCCGCAGACTATCGGATAGTAATCCTTCAATCTTCCGACCGGAGAAGACCGATTGTGTGTAGGCACATAAGATAATTTTCATCATCATGCGTGGATGGTAAGCCGGGCATCCTGTCGTGCGCATGAAAGGCTCGAACACATCGTCTGGAATGGATTCGACGAGATGGTGGACAGCGAACGCAATATCATTTTCTTGAAGACGAACTTCTAAATCTAAGGGCAGAACCAGCTGGTTCATGTTATAATCTTTAAACATAAGGGCACCTCCGATGGTTATGGTTTGATCACTTTAACTTTATCAGAGGTTGTCCTTATTTGTTTATTCAGAATCGGTTTTTTTTCATAGAACAAGGCCCTCGAAACGTATAGTCGTTTCGAGGGCCTTTTGTTTGTGAAACTGAGTTATGTCCCAGCCTCTTTTGTTTACTGACGTGTATAGTTCGATGCTTCTTTTGTAATTTGAATATCGTGCGGGTGGCTCTCTTGCAAACCAGCACCCGTCATACGGATGAACTGTGTCTCTTCACGCAATTCTTCTAACGTTGCAGCACCACAGTATCCCATACCTGAACGAATACCACCAACGAGTTGGTACACCGAATCGCCGAGTTTACCACGGTAAGCGACACGTCCTTCGATTCCTTCTGGAACGAACTTCTTGTCTGCTTCTTGGAAGTAACGATCTTGGCTACCGCGTTTCATCGATGCTTCAGAACCCATACCACGGTACGTTTTGAATTGACGTCCTTGATAGATTTCCATCTCACCTGGGCTCTCTTCTACTCCTGCAAGTAAGCTTCCGAGCATGACAGCGTGACCGCCAGCAGCAAGTGCTTTTACGATATCTCCAGAATACTTGATGCCACCGTCAGCGATGATCGAGACACCATGTTTCCGTGCTTCTGTCGCACAATCGAAGACGGCTGTGATTTGTGGTACACCGACGCCTGCGACAACACGTGTCGTACAAATCGAACCAGGTCCGATACCAACTTTGATGACAGATGCACCGGCTTCAATCAAATCGCGTGTTGCTTCTGCCGTCGCAACGTTACCCGCAATGATTGGTAAGTTTGGATATTCTTCACGAAGTTCACGTACTTTGAGAAGAACACCTTCTGAGTGACCGTGTGCCGTATCGACGACGAGTGCATCGACACCTGCATCGACAAGGAACTTCGCGCGCGTCGAAGCGTCTTTCGTTACGCCGACAGCTGCTGCGACGAGTAAACGTCCGAACTGATCTTTCGCAGCATGTGGATACTGTTCGACTTTTTCGATATCCTTTGTCGTGATTAACCCTTTTAATACACCGTTCTCATCAACGAGTGGTAACTTTTCGATGCGATGTTTGTGGAGAATCTGCTCTGCTTCAGCAAGGGACGTACCAACTTTTGCTGTCACGAGTTCTTCTGTCGTCATCACCGTTTCAATGACAGTCGAGTAATCCTTGACGAAACGAAGATCACGGTTCGTCAAAATCCCTACTAATTTACGCTCTGTTTCGTTATTAACGATTGGAACACCAGAGATGCGGTACTTACTCATCAAATACTCAGCATCGTAGACTTGACGCTCTGGCGTTAAATAGAACGGATTCGTGATGACACCATTTTCAGAACGTTTGACGCGATCGACATGTTCTGCTTGTTCTTCCATTGACATATTCTTATGAATGACACCAAGACCACCTTGACGTGCCATTGCGATTGCCATCGGTGCTTCTGTGACGGTATCCATCCCAGCACTGATCAACGGAATATTAAGTGTGATCCCTTCACATAGCGTGACAGATAAATCAACGTCGCGCGGCAAGACACTCGAACGACGGGGTACGAGTAAGACGTCATCAAACGTCAAACCCTCTTTAGCAAATTTGTTCTCCCACATGTTATCCACTCGCTTTCTCTTTTATAAAAGAATATTGATGTTATGGTAACAAGCAGAGGGTGTCATGTCAATGACTCGACCAATAATCAGAACAGTCTGAAGTTTCACATAACACAAAAAGACCGACCTGCAATCTGCAGATCGGTCAAGTGCCTGGCAACGTCCTATCCTCACAGGGGGAAGCCCCCAACTACTTTCGGCGTTCAAGTGCTTAACTTCCGTGTTCGGCATGGGAACGGGTGTGACCACTTGGCTATCGTCACCAGACGATCGGGCTCGCGCCCTCAAAACTGAAGTCATCAACAATGCATCTGCTAGAACAAGGCCTCGACCGATTAGTATCACTCAGCTCCACATGTCGCCATGCTTCCACCCGTGACCTATCTACCTCATCGTCTCTGAGGGGTCTTTCTTGATTACTCAAAGGGAAATCTCATCTTGGAGGGGGCTTCATGCTTAGATGCTTTCAGCATTTATCCCGTCCGCACGTAGCTACCCAGCGATGCTCCTGGCGGAACAACTGGTACACCAGCGGTGCGTCCATCCCGGTCCTCTCGTACTAAGGACAGCTCTCCTCAAATTTCCTGCGCCCACGACGGATAGGGACCGAACTGTCTCACGACGTTCTGAACCCAGCTCGCGTACCGCTTTAATGGGCGAACAGCCCAACCCTTGGGACCTACTCCAGCCCCAGGATGCGATGAGCCGACATCGAGGTGCCAAACCTCCCCGTCGATGTGGACTCTTGGGGGAGATCAGCCTGTTATCCCCAGGGTAGCTTTTATCCGTTGAGCGATGGCCCTTCCATGCGGAACCACCGGATCACTAAGCCCGACTTTCGTCCCTGCTCGACTTGTAGGTCTCGCAGTCAAGCTCCCTTCTGCCTTTGCGCTCTACGAATGATTTCCAACCATTCTGAGGGAACCTTTGGGCGCCTCCGTTACTGTTTAGGAGGCGACCGCCCCAGTCAAACTACCCGCCTGACACGGTCCTCCAGCCGGATCACGGCTGCGAGTTAGAGACTCTATGCATGAAGGGCGGTATCCCAAGGGTGACTCCTCCGAAGCTGGCGCTCCGGGCTCGACGTCTCCCGCCTATCCTGTACATCATGCACAAAGCCTCAATATCAGGCTGTAGTAAAGCTCCATGGGGTCTTTCCGTCCTGTCGCGGGTAACCTGCATCTTCACAGGTACTATGATTTCACCGGGTCTCTCGTTGAGACAGTGCCCAAATCGTTACGCCTTTCGTGCGGGTCGGAACTTACCCGACAAGGAATTTCGCTACCTTAGGACCGTTATAGTTACGGCCGCCGTTTACTGGGGCTTCGGTTCAAAGCTTCGCTTGCGCTAACCCATCCCCTTAACCTTCCAGCACCGGGCAGGCGTCAGCCCCTATACGTCATCTTGCGATTTAGCAGAGACCTGTGTTTTTGCTAAACAGTCGTTTGGGCCTATTCACTGCGGCTCTACTCATGTAGAGCGTCCCTTCTCCCGAAGTTACGGGACCATTTTGCCGAGTTCCTTAACGAGAGTTATCCCGCGCGTCTTAGAATTCTCATCTCGCCTACCTGTGTCGGTTTACGGTACTGGCGCCTTCCCCCTCACTAGAGGCTTTTCTTGGCAGTGTGAAATCGTGACCTACGTCCCTACGGGACTCCGCGTCGTTCCTTGACTTTGGTGCCTGACGGATTTGCCAATCAGACGGTCTTGAAACTTGCACATGCACTTCCATCCGCATGCGTCACTATCCTCCTGCGTCCCCCCATTGTTCAAACGGTGGATCGGCGGTACAGGAATATCAACCTGTTATCCATCGCCTACGCCTTTCGGCCTCGGCTTAGGTCCAGACTAACCCTGAGCGGACGAGCCTTCCTCAGGAAACCTTGGGCTTTCGACGGAGGGGATTCTCACCCCTCTTTTCGCTACTCACACCGGCATTCTCACTTCCAAACGCTCCACTGCTCCTTCCGGTACAGCTTCACAGCGGTTTGGAACGCTCCCCTACCATTCCTTACGGAATCCGCAGCTTCGGTGGTATGTTTAGCCCCGTTACATTTTCGGCGCGGCGCCACTCGACTAGTGAGCTATTACGCACTCTTTGAATGGTGGCTGCTTCTAAGCCAACATCCTAGCTGTCTAGGCAGCGCCACATCCTTTTCCACTTAACATACACTTTGGGACCTTAGCTGGCGGTCTGGGCTGTTTCCCTCTTGACTACGGATCTTATCACTCGCAGTCTGACTCCCGAGTATAAGTTGCTGGCATTCGGAGTTTAACTGAATTCGGTAACCCTGTGGGGGCCCCTAGTCCAATCAGTGCTCTACCTCCAGAACTCTCAACCTCGAGGCTAGCCCTAAAGCTATTTCGGGGAGAACCAGCTATCTCCAGGTTCGATTGGCATTTCACCGCTACCCACACCTCATCCCCGCACTTTTCAACGTGCGTGGGTTCGGACCTCCAGTCAGTGTTACCTGACCTTCATCCTGGACATGGGTAGATCACCTGGTTTCGGGTCTACGACAACGCACTGAACGCCCTGTTCAGACTCGCTTTCGCTACGGCTCCGCCTCATCGGCTTAACCTCGCGCGTTATCGTAACTCGCCGGTTCATTCTACAAAAGGCACGCCATCACCCGTTAACGGGCTCTGACTACTTGTAGGCATACGGTTTCAGGATCTATTTCACTCCCCTTCCGGGGTGCTTTTCACCTTTCCCTCACGGTACTGGTTCACTATCGGTCACTAGGGAGTATTTAGCCTTGGGAGATGGTCCTCCCGGATTCCGACGGGGTTTCACGTGTCCCGCCGTACTCAGGATCCACTCTGGAGGGAAAACAGTTTCAGCTACAGGGCTGTCACCTTCTTCGGCCGACCTTTCCAGGTCCTTCACCTACTGTCTTCCTTTTTGACTCCGTATAGAGTGTCCTACAACCCCGAAGAGCATGCTCTCCGGTTTGGGCTGTTCCCGTTTCGCTCGCCGCTACTCAGGGAATCGCATTTGCTTTCTCTTCCTCCGGGTACTTAGATGTTTCAGTTCCCCGGGTCTGCCTCACGCTACGCTATGTATTCACGTAACATGTCCCATCCCATTACGGATGGTGGGTTCCCCCATTCGGAAATCTTCGGATCAAAGCATACTTACTGCTCCCCGAAGCATATCGCTGTTCGTCGCGTCCTTCATCGGCTCCTAGTGCCAAGGCATCCACCGTACGCCCTTCATACCTTGATCTAGCGTTGGTATTCTAAGAACACACGTCTTAAATGACATGGTTAATTAAAAGTTTGATGTCTTGTTGATGTCTTCAGTTTTCAAGGTGCGAGTGTCTCTTACGAGACTGAGAGACGAGCTCTCAAAACTGAACGATGGGCATGTCCCGTAAGGGACGTTTTCCTTAGAAAGGAGGTGATCCAGCCGCACCTTCCGATACGGCTACCTTGTTACGACTTCACCCCAATCATCTACCCCACCTTCGACGGCTGGCTCCTTACGGTTACCTCACCGGCTTCGGGTGTTGCAAACTCTCGTGGTGTGACGGGCGGTGTGTACAAGACCCGGGAACGTATTCACCGCAGTATGCTGACCTGCGATTACTAGCGATTCCGACTTCATGCAGGCGAGTTGCAGCCTGCAATCCGAACTGGGAACGGCTTTATGGGATTGGCTCCACCTCGCGGTCTCGCTGCCCTTTGTACCGTCCATTGTAGCACGTGTGTAGCCCAACTCATAAGGGGCATGATGATTTGACGTCATCCCCACCTTCCTCCGGTTTGTCACCGGCAGTCTCCCTAGAGTGCCCAACTGAATGCTGGCAACTAAGGATAGGGGTTGCGCTCGTTGCGGGACTTAACCCAACATCTCACGACACGAGCTGACGACAACCATGCACCACCTGTCACCATTGTCCCCGAAGGGAAAACTTGATCTCTCAAGCGGTCAATGGGATGTCAAGAGTTGGTAAGGTTCTTCGCGTTGCTTCGAATTAAACCACATGCTCCACCGCTTGTGCGGGTCCCCGTCAATTCCTTTGAGTTTCAGCCTTGCGGCCGTACTCCCCAGGCGGAGTGCTTAATGCGTTAGCTTCAGCACTGAGGGGCGGAAACCCCCCAACACCTAGCACTCATCGTTTACGGCGTGGACTACCAGGGTATCTAATCCTGTTTGCTCCCCACGCTTTCGCGCCTCAGCGTCAGTTACAGACCAAAGAGTCGCCTTCGCCACTGGTGTTCCTCCACATCTCTACGCATTTCACCGCTACACGTGGAATTCCACTCTTCTCTTCTGTACTCAAGCCTTCCAGTTTCCAATGGCCCTCCCCGGTTGAGCCGGGGGCTTTCACATCAGACTTAAAAGGCCGCCTGCGCGCGCTTTACGCCCAATAATTCCGGACAACGCTTGCCACCTACGTATTACCGCGGCTGCTGGCACGTAGTTAGCCGTGGCTTTCTCGTAAGGTACCGTCAAGGTACGAGCATTCCCTCTCGTACGTGTTCTTCCCTTACAACAGAGTTTTACGATCCGAAAACCTTCATCACTCACGCGGCGTTGCTCCATCAGACTTTCGTCCATTGTGGAAGATTCCCTACTGCTGCCTCCCGTAGGAGTCTGGGCCGTGTCTCAGTCCCAGTGTGGCCGATCACCCTCTCAGGTCGGCTATGCATCGTCGCCTTGGTGGGCCGTTACCCCACCAACTAGCTAATGCACCGCAAGGCCATCTCAAGGTGACGCCGGAGCGCCTTTCATCAACGGACCATGCGGTCCGATGAACTATCCGGTATTAGCTCCGATTTCTCGGAGTTATCCCAATCCTTGAGGCAGGTTCCTTACGTGTTACTCACCCGTCCGCCGCTCATTCCACTGCCTTCCCTCCGAAGAGTTCCGTCAGTTTCCTGCGCTCGACTTGCATGTATTAGGCACGCCGCCAGCGTTCGTCCTGAGCCAGGATCAAACTCTCCATGAAGTGTTTGACTTGCTCGTTTTTGTGACCGAAGTCACGATTGACGAAGCTTGCGCTTCATTCGTTTTTGTATTCCGTAGAATACGATTTTTGCCTCATCGTTCAGTTTTCAAAGTTCGTCCGCGCCTGTTTTGGCGACTCAATTAGAATACCAAGTCTGAAACAAGAAGTCAACAATTTTTTTGAAAGTGTTTTTCTCGTTTGTTTCAAGCGCTTGTCGTTGTTAAGGACATGTAATAATATATCATGCGTTTTATTATTGTGCAACACTTATTTTAAAATTGTTTTTAAAATCATGAACAAGCCTCTTGAACCTTGCGATTCCGGCTCAAGAGGCTGTTTATTCCCTATTAATCCATCAACTGAATAATACTATGTTGTCGTTCTTCCATTAAATCAATGATTGTCATCCGTCCTTGTTCTTCATAGGAAATGACAGGCCGATCAAAGACTGGATTCTTTCGCGTGATGGTTGCAATCTTTCCGTTACTCATCAGCACGCGATCACCAACCTCTATTGGTAGAAGTAATTGTCCGAGCAACAATACATACTTTGAGCAATATTGCATCGGTCTTGCTTTCAAATGACGATAGGCATCAAACGGCGTATAAGCTTCCCGATACGGACGCCAACTCGTCATTGCAGCAAAGACGTCCGCTACGATGAACAATCGTGTGTGATCTGCGATCTTATCTCCTTTTACCTTTAAAGGGTAACCTGTTCCGTCTAACCGTTCATGATGTTGAACAATTAAACGATTTACTGTATCAGAGATGATCGTCTCCTTTTGCAAGGCTTGATACGCCATAGCCGGGTGACGTTGAAAAATTTCTTGTTGCATCGCTTCATATCGTTTCGTGTGACGCCATTCCATGATTCGCGCTAGTCCATAGTCTGCAAAATAGGATGCGGTCCACAACTCATGAATCATTTTCCGTTCTTTTCCGACTGCTTCCGCCAGCATTTGCGCAATCGCCCCTCGATAAATGGCATGTCGCACTGTATAAGCTTCCGTTCCCCGCTCTAGGAAGAATGGTAAGACATCTTGTCTCGTAATCCGTTCTGGAACGGACTGTTTGACCCAACTCAATGCTTCGTATACATTCGGCTTCATTCCTTGTTCCCATGACGTGAAGACTTTATTGTAAAAGCGAATAAATTCTTCAAATGGATGTTCCACATGGGCTTCAACTGTTTCAGTCTGCACTTGTTCATCTTTACTGAAATCAGGTCGATCTTCAATGACGACTTCCTTAATTAAAAAACGCTGGATTCGTCGTAACTCATCGCTTCCTATTTTTTTCCCTGCTTCTACGATCGGATGATCCGTATGTAAATAGATGGATTCAGTCAAACGATCCCCGATGCGTAATTGGTCACTTGCCACTCGCATATCGCTTCGTTCCTTTCTCTTTTTTCTATATATGTAGATAAAAGCAGCAGAGTAGTATATCACTCTGCTGCTTTCTTGCTGACGTCTTGCTTATTCTTCCGCTTCTTCTAAAGCATCCGATTCGACTACATTCTCTTCAGACACGATATCAGTGTCTTCTTCCATTTCATCAGTCTCTTCGCGTTTCAGTTTCGCAACCGTTGCAACACGGTCACCTTCTTCAATTCGAATGACCTTCACCCCTTGGGTATTCCGGCCGACACGTGAAATGTATTGCGAGTCTGTCCGAATGACGATCCCGCTCTCTGTCATGATCATGATGTCATCGTCGACATCAACGATTCGCATGGCAACGATTTGACCGACGCGATCCGTCACCTTACTCGCGATCAATCCTTTACCACCACGAGACTGGCTACGGAACTCGGTCATCGGTGTTCGTTTACCGAATCCTTTTTCCGTAATGACAAGAACATCTTGTGCATCACGTGCAAGTTCCATCCCGACGACAAAATCGTCTGGGCGTAACGTCATCGCTTTGACCCCACGAGCACCACGTCCCATCGAGCGGACATTCGTGATTGGGAAACGAATCGCTTTCCCGCTTGTTGAAACAGCAAAGACTTCATCGTCCGTCGATGCGAGACGAACCGATGTCAACTCATCGTCTTCAAACAATCGAATCGCGATCAAACCGTTTTTGTTGATCCGTGCGTACGCAGACAACGGTGAACGTTTGACGCGTCCTTTACGTGTCATGAAGATCAATGATTTTTGCTCATCTTGAACGACTTCTTCCGTTTCGAGCGTTTCTTCCGTCTCTTCAATCTCTCCTTCAATCACCTCGACAGGTGCTTCAGTTGCTTGTTGCTCCTCGAGATAACGTTTGAAGTTGACTGGAATCATCGTCTCGACCTTTTCGTCGCGTTCGATTTGGATGAGGTTGATGATCGGCACACCTTTTGATGTCCGGCTCATCTCTGGTACTTCATATCCACGAATCCGGTAGACTTTCCCGCGGTTCGTAAAGAATAGGATCGTATCGTGCGTCGAACAAGACAAGAGACGCGTGACGTAATCCTCGTCGTTCGTTCCGATTCCTTGAACCCCACGTCCGCCGCGGCGTTGTGTCCGGTACGAATCCGTCGTCATCCGTTTGATGTAGCCACTGCTTGTCAACGTGATGATGATATCCTGTTCCGGAATCAAATCTTCGTCTTCGAATTCGATGTGGTCCATGCGGATTTCCGTCCGACGTTCGTCGTTGAAACGTTCTTTCAACTCCTCAAGTTCTGTTCGGATCAAATCAAGCAAGACTTCCTCACTCGCAAGGATGCGGTTCAGTTCCGCGATCAATTGCATGATTTCGTCATACTCTGCTTCAATTTTCTCCCGCTCAAGACCTGTCAGGCGTTGCAAGCGCATATCAAGAATCGCTTGTGATTGTTTCTCGGATAACGCAAAACGCTCCATCAACTGTTCACGTGCTGCGTCCGCTGTCCGGTTCCCGCGGATGATTTGAATGACTTCATCCAAATGATCGAGTGCAATCCGTAGACCAGCGAGTAAGTGTTCACGTGCTTCTGCTTTTTCGAGATCGAACTGTGTCCGACGACGCACGATTTCTTTTTGATGCTCGAGGTAATGATAAAGCATTTCCTTGAGCGTCAATGTTTTCGGACGTCCGCCGACGATCGCTAGCATATTGACACCAAACGTCGTTTGCATCGACGTCTGTTTATACAAGTTATTTAAGATGACGCTCGCATTGGCGTCACGACGGACTTCCATGACGATGCGCATACCGCGGCGATCTGATTCATCTCGTAAATCGGTGATGCCTTCGATCTTTTTCTCGCGAACGAGATCGGCAATCTTTTCAACGAGGCGGGCTTTGTTGACCTGATAAGGAAGCTCCGTCACGATGATCCGTTCCCGGTCTTTTTTCGTCTGTTCGATTTCTGCTTTCGCACGGACGATGATTGAGCCACGTCCTGTCTCATAAGCGCGACGAATCCCGCTACGACCAAGAATTTCACCAGCTGTCGGGAAATCAGGTCCCGGAATGTGCTGCATCAGTTCTTGGATCGTGATTTCTGGATCGTGAGATAATGCTAAGACGCCGTCGATGACTTCGCCAAGCTGATGTGGTGGAATGTTGGTTGCCATCCCGACCGCGATCCCGCTCGAACCGTTGACGAGTAAGTTCGGGAAGCGTGACGGTAAGACTTCCGGTTCGCGTTCCGAACCATCGTAGTTATCTTTGAAATCGACTGTGTTTTTGTTGATATCGCGAACGATCTCCATCGCGATTTTTGACATACGAGCTTCCGTATATCGCATCGCTGCCGCCGAGTCTCCATCGACAGACCCGAAGTTTCCGTGTCCATCGACGAGTTCGTAACGGTAGCTGAAGTCTTGCGCCATGCGGACCATCGTGTCATAGACGGCAGAATCCCCGTGCGGGTGATACTTACCGATGACTTCCCCGACGATACGGGCAGACTTTTTATGTGGTTTATCGGCACGAATACCGAGGTCGTTCATCGCATAGAGAATCCGGCGGTGTCCGGGTTTTAAGCCGTCCCGTACGTCCGGAAGAGCACGTGCGACGATGACGCTCATCGCGTAGTCCATGAAGGACGTACGCATCTCTTGACTAATATTAATATCCTTGATGATTCCGTGATTTTGTTCGGACATGCTTCTGGCCACCCTCTCTGTTCAGCGTTAAATATCCAGGTTCTTGACGTAATGTGCGTGTGATTGAATGAAGTCGCGTCGTGGTTCGACTTGATCTCCCATCAAGATATCGAAGACTTCATCCGCTTCGATCGCATCTTGAAGCTCGACACGTAACATTTGACGACCACTTGGATCCATCGTCGTTTCCCAAAGTTGCTCTGGATCCATCTCCCCAAGACCTTTGTAGCGCTGAATGTCGTACCGTGCGTTTTCAGGAAGCGCTGCAAGCGCCTCTGTCAATTCACGTTCGTTATGCACGTACGTGATGTTCTTCCCTTGTTTGATCCCGTATAGCGGTGGCTGAGCGATATAGACATACCCATGCTCGACAAGCGGACGCATGTAACGGTAGAAGAACGTCAACAAGAGTGTCCGGATGTGGGCACCATCGACATCGGCATCGGTCATGATGATGACTTTGTGATAGCGTGCTTTTTCAATATTGAACTCAGAACCAATACTTGTTCCGAGTGCTGTGATGATCGTCCGAATCTCATTGCTTCCGAGAATCTTATCGAGACGTGCTTTCTCCACGTTCAAGATTTTACCGCGAATCGGTAAGATGGCTTGGAAATGACGATCACGTCCAGATTTCGCAGAACCACCCGCCGAATCACCCTCAACGATGTACAATTCGGAAATCGAGGCATCACGTGACGAACAGTCGGCCAGTTTACCTGGAAGCGAGCTCACTTCGAGAACACCTTTACGGCGTGTCAGTTCACGGGCGCGTTTCGCTGCCATCCGGGCGCGTGACGCCATCATCCCTTTTTCGACGATTGCGCGTGCATTCGTCGGGTTTTCGAGCATGAACTGCTCAAATGCACCAGAGAAGAGTGAATCCGTAACCGTACGCGCGTCGGAGTTCCCGAGTTTCGTTTTCGTCTGACCTTCGAACTGTGGGTTCGGGTGTTTGACGGAAACGATCGCTGTCATTCCTTCACGTACGTCCTCACCGGATAACGTACCGTCTGCATCCTTCATCAAACCGAACTTCTTCGCGTAGTCATTGATGACCCGTGTCAAAGCCGTCTTGAAGCCGGTCTCGTGCGTACCACCTTCATGCGTCGGGATGTTGTTCGTGAACGAGTAGATGTTTGACGCAAATCCATCGTTGTATTGAAGCGCGACTTCAACTTCGATGCCGTCTTTTGTTCCGTGTACATAGACGGGTTCCGCATGAACGACTTCTTTTGAACGATTCAAGTGTTCGACGTAGGATTTGATCCCACCTTCGTAGTGGAAGCTACGTGTCATCGGCTCATCCGCACGATCGTCCGTGATGATGATCTTCAAGCCTTTGTTCAAGAAAGCAAGTTCCCGCAGGCGTGTTGCTAACAAATCATAGTCGTACTCGAGCGTCTCTTGGAAAATCTCACCGTCTGGGAAGAAACGAATCGTCGTTCCTGTCTCTTCTGATGTTCCGATTACTTCTAGATCTTGCGCTGGTACACCGCGATGGTACGCTTGGTAATACAGCTTCTCGTTCCGTTTGACGAATACTTCAAGTTTCGTCGACAGGGCGTTAACGACCGAAGCCCCAACACCGTGTAGTCCACCCGATACTTTATATCCGCCGCCGCCGAACTTACCACCGGCGTGGAGGACTGTCAGGATGACCTCAACGGCAGGACGACCCATCTTCTCTTGAATGTCGACTGGAATACCGCGTCCATTATCCTCGACTAAGATCGAGTTCCCTGGTTCGATCGTCACCTTGATCGTGTCACAGTATCCTGCGAGCGCCTCATCAATCGAGTTATCGACGATCTCCCATACGAGGTGATGGAGACCCTTTGATGCCGTCGAGCCGATATACATCCCTGGACGTTTACGAACTGCTTCTAATCCTTCAAGTACTTGAATCTGATCGGCACCGTACCCTTGTTCCAATTCCATATCTTCATGATTACTCATCGGTTTTCTCACCTACTGTTTCTTTATATGATGTCTCTTCCAAATCGACCGTCCCTTGTTTCACGTGGAACAACTTCGCTTGGTTGATCGTTTCATGCGCAATCCCGTCGACGCTTGTCGTCGTCAGGATCGTCTGGACCTTTTGTTGCATCGTATCGAGCAAATGTGTTTGACGATGATCATCAAGTTCGGATAAGACATCGTCGAGCAGAAGAAGTGGATATTCCCCTACTTCCTCATGAATCAATTCGATCTCCGCAAGCTTTAACGAGAGGGCTGCTGTCCGTTGTTGTCCTTGTGAACCATACGTTTGGACGTTTCGTCCATTGACTTCCATCTCGAAGTCATCGCGATGTGGTCCAAACAACGTAACTCCTCTTCGGATTTCATTTTCTTTTATTTTACCAAACTTCCGCGTGTAGGACGCAGTCATTCCTTCGACATCGAGTAATTCGTCGCCGAATGTGTCCGAACGATAGATGAGCGCGAGTTCTTCCTGTCCACGACTGATTCCGTCATGAATCGGTCGTGCCCATTTTTCGAGCTGGGCCATGAAATGATGCCGGCGCTGAACGATTTTAACGGCTAGCGTAATCATTTGCTCCGTCAAGATATCAAGGAAGGTCTCGTCTCCTCCCTTCATGGACAGTTGTTTCAGCAATGCGTTCCGCTGCTTCAACACTTTCAGGTACTGGCTCAATTCATGCAGATAGACCGGACTGACTTGACCGATCTCCATATCGAGAAATCGCCGGCGGACTTGTGGACTGCCTTTGACGATATGCAAATCTTCCGGGGCGAATAAAACGATGTTCAGTGCCCCGACATAATCACTCAAGCGTCGTTGCTCTAGATGATTCAGCTTTGCTTTTTTCCCGCGACCCGAGATGACGATCTCTTGGACATGGGGGCCGGTCCGCTTGACGACACGTCCTTCGACGCGCGCTGTTTCTTGGTCCCAACCGATCAGTTCCTTGTCATGCGTCGTCCGGTGCGACTTCGCGAGAGCAAGAACATAGATCGCTTCCAGTAAGTTCGTCTTCCCTTGTGCATTTTCACCAATCAGGACATTCGTTTTTTCGGAGAATGACAGTTCGAGTGCGTCATAGTTGCGATAATGACTGAGTCGGACTGAATCCAGCCGCACGTTAGTTGCCCTCGTTCTTGATGATGAACTGACCGTAGTCTTCTACATCAATGATGTCTCCATCCCGTAATTTACGACCACGTCGCTGATCGACCTCGCCGTTGACTAGAATCGGTACCTCTGCTAAAAACGGTTTGGCTTGTCCTCCGCTTGAGATGATATCCGATAGCTTCAGGAACTGCCCTAATGTAACGTATTCCGTTGTAATTCTGATTTCTTGCATGGATTGACTCCTCCTACCTACATATTATAAATGACGTACTCTTTATTGTACTAAACATTGAGCGATTTAGCAAAATCCCCGAACGTATATACGGTATACGAAAAAGACGGGTCCGATGTCGAAACGATCGAACCCGTCTTATCACGTATTTTGTGTTTATGCTTACGCCGTCCGGACTGGAAGAATCAGTTGCAGGACGTTATCTTGATCGACTGGGTGCAAGATAAATGGACGAATCGAACCCGTGAACTGGATTTCGATATCTGTCGCGTCAAGTGCCTTCAAGGCGTCCATCATGTACTTCGAGTTGAACGAGATTTTCAGCTCTTCTCCTTCAAGCGAAAGAATGCTGACTTGCTCCGAGACTTTCCCGACTTCTGGTGAATGTGAAGAGATCTCGACCGCTGTCGTTCCTTCAGCTGCGAACTTGATGACGTTGTTACGGTCCTCACGTGCAAGCAGTGACGCGCGATCGATCGCTTGGAGCAATTCTTTCGCGTTCATGCGGACAGCTGTCCGGTACTCTTCCGGAATCAAACGTGATGTATCCGGATAGTTTCCGTCGAGTAGACGCGAGAAGAAGAGGACGTGCTTCATCTTGAATAAGATTTGTTGGTTTGTGATCGTGATATCCACATGACCATCCCCAAGCAACTTCGATAATTCATTTAAGCTCTTCCCTGGAACGATGACGTTCTGGAACGAGATATCTGTATCTGTCTCGAACTGTGCACGACGAAGGGCTAGACGGTGACTATCCGTTGAGACACACGTCAAGATACCTTTGTCGGCTGAGAAGTTCACACCTGTCAGAACAGGACGTGTTTCTTGAACGGCGACAGCAAAGCTTGTTTGGCGAATCATCGAACGTAAGAGATCAGCCGGTAAACGGAAACGTTGTCCCCCATCGACTTGCGGAAGGCGTGGGAACTCATCTGGATCAAGACCGTTCAAATGGAATTCCGCTGTTCCTGACTGGATCCGTGTCATGAAGTTCGGTGAGACTTCAAGTGTGACTTCGTCTTTTGGCATCTTTTTGACGATATCGCCGAAGAAGCGGGCATTCAAGACGACACTACCAGCACGGTGAACCGTGACATAAGATGTTCCATTCTCTTCTGCATAGATCGTCCGTTCAATCGAGATTTCTGTATCGCTTCCTGTCAGCGTCATGCCATCTCCATGAGCTTCGAGTTTGATCCCTGTCAGAATCGGAATCGTCGTGCGGGATGAGACCGCTTTGGCTACATCTTGTACTGCTTGAATTAAAGCTTCGCGTTGAATGGTGATATGCATATCGTCGTTAGACTCCTCTCGAAAATAATGGGCATGCGCCCATCATAACATAATAATATATTATTTTTAATAATAGTCTTAGGGGCTGTGGATAGTGTGGATAAGTCGGTGGATAACTTGATATAAAGCCAAAAACGGTGTGGATAAGTTGTGGATAACTACCCTACTTTATCCACATGTTTATCCACAGTTTTATGAATGCTTCAATTCATGTTTGATTTGTTCGATGACTTTTCCCGTTTCCCCGTCCGATTTGATCAACATACTGATCTTTTCATGGGCATGGATGACGGTCGTATGGTCGCGTCCCCCGAATTCTTCTCCGATTTTCGGTAACGAACTCTCTGTCATCTCACGTGAGAGATACATCGCGATTTGACGTGGGAAGGCAATCGATTTCGTCCGTTTCTTCGCCTTCAGATCATCAAATGGCAAATTGAAGTGCTTACTGACCGACTCCTGGATGTCACGAATCGTGACTTTACGCGGTTCAGCGACCGGCATGATGTTATGCAAGGCTTCCGCAGCGACATTTGGATCGATTGGTCGTCCGACGAGATTCGCATAAGCGATAACGCGGGTTAACGCTCCTTCGAGCTCCCGAATATTCGTATCAATTTGACTTGCGATGTAGAGCATGACTTCGTTTGAGACATCAAGTTGCTCCGCATTCGCCTTTTTCCGTAAGATCGCAATCCGTGTCTCGAGATCCGGTGGCGTGATGTCGGTGATTAATCCCCATTCGAAACGAGAACGAAGCCGATCTTCAAGCGTTGGAATCTCTTTTGGTGGTCGGTCACTTGAGATGATGATTTGTTTTTGGTCGTTATGCAGGGCATTGAATGTGTGGAAAAACTCTTCTTGCGTCTGTTCTTTGCCCGCAAGGAACTGGATGTCATCAATTAAGAGGACATCGATGTTACGGTATTTATTTCTAAACTCAACCGTTTTATTATCGCGGATGGAGTTAATGAAGTCATTCGTAAAGCGTTCAGAAGAGACATAGGCAATCCGTGTCCCGAGATTTTGATCTTGAACGTACTGTCCGATGGCATGCATCAGATGGGTTTTGCCAAGACCAACGCCACCATAGATGAAAAGCGGATTGTATGCTTTAGCAGGCGCTTCCGCAACAGCGAGTGAAGCGGCATGCGCAAAACGGTTCCCCGATCCGATGACGAATGTATCGAACGTATACTTCTCATTCAATTGTCCGAGTTCACTCATCGTCAGTTCCTCTGTTGGTCTCCGCATGTTCGATGGACGCGATTTTGGAGTCGGTGTTGCCTCAACACGTTCCTCTTCTTGTCGATCGAGCATTTTCTTCGCTTGTCCCTCTTCAATGAACTGAATATCGAGTCGGCTTCCTGTTACTTCCTCAACTGTGTCTTCGAGTAAAGATAAGTACTGGCGCTCGAGCCATGTCACCGTAAATGCAGCTGGTGCTGAAACGAGTAGTGTCGTTCCATTTAGCGTGACGCCTTCTGTGGATTTCAACCACATATCATAACTAGCTTTCGGTGTTCGTTCCTCTTCCTCGATCACAGATAAGACATTATGCCAAAGTTCGGCAGCGTTTTTCAT